>NZ_OZ409823.1:0-72500 GCF_979257995.1 Variovorax sp. AC194
GACGATCGTGGGTGCCACGACGATCTTGGGCCCCGCGATGGTCTTGACGTCGGGGCCAGTCACCAGCTTGATGTCCACGGCGTTGACGACTTCGATGAGGCCGCTGCCGGTGATTCGGATGTCGATGCCGCTTAAGAGGCGGATGGTGCTGCCGTTGACGGTCAGCAGGATGTCGCCGTCGACGGTCTCCGTGATGCCGCCGTTGACCGTTCGCGTCTCCCCGCCCGTGATGGTCTCGGTCGCCCCGCCCGTGATCGTGCGCGTCTCCCCACCCGTCACCGTCTCGGTCGCACCGCCCGTCACCGTGCGCTCTTCCCCGCCGTCGATGGTCTCGACGGCCCCGCCCGTGATGTGCCGCTCCTCGCCCGACTCGTACGTCGCCGACTCATGCCCCTTGATCAGCGTCGTGCGCGTCTTGTCGGTCGTGTGCGTCTCGTCACCCTCCACCTCCACGTCCAGGTTGCGCTCGGCGTGCACCAGGATCTGCTCGGCCCCCATCCTGTCCTCGAACACGAAGGCGTTCGCGTTCGCGCCCGAGCCGCCCTTGCTCGAGCGCGTCACGATCCCGCTCTTGGTCGCCTCGCCCGGCAGCGCGAACGGCGGCATCTGGTCCGCGTTGTACACGCGCCCCACGATCACCGGCCGGTCGGCACGCCCGCCGATGAAGTCCACCACCACCTCCTGCCCTATGCGCGGCGTGAACACGCCCCCGAAGCGCTCCCCGGCCCAGATGTGCGACACCCGCACGAAGCGCGAGCTGTTCTCGTTGCGCTGGCCCACGCGGTCCCAGTGGAACTGCACCTTGACCCGCCCGTATTGATCCGTCCAGATCTCCTCGCCCTCCGGGCCCACGACCGTTGCGGTCTGCGGCCCGCTCGTGCGCGGCACCGGCGTTTGCCTGGGCGCCCTGAACGCCAGCGCGCTGGGCTGCACCACGAAGTCGAAGTTGTATTCGCCACTGGCCGCCCCGCTCGCATAGCCGCCCTCGCGCAGCGCGTACGACACGCCCACCACCAGGTACTCCTGGTTGTCCTGCGAGCGCGGCGAGTTGCGCATCGTGAAGGTGTAGCCCGGCGCCATGCCGCGCACCGTCGCGTGGCCCGCGCTGCGCTGCGCGAGCGCCTGCGACTCCTGCAGCCGCACCCGCGCGTAGTGCTCCCCATCTCCCGCATCCGCGTAGTCGCCCAGCCACTCGTACATGTCGTAGCTGACGTTGCCTCCGCCCAGCGGCTGGTTGCGCACGTTGATCAGCTCGCCCTTGGGCGTGGTGAAGTTGAAGTCGTCCACCGTGTAGCTGCCCGAGCGCACCTCCTCGCTGGGCTGCCAGTCGCGGATGACCTCCATGTCTTCGCCGATGTCGCGGTCCGCCGCGAAGTAGTCGATGGTCTCGTAGCCAGGCATCGCCTCGTGCGCGCCGATGTCGTCGGCCAGCACCAGCGTGTGCTGGTTCTTCTCGTGCTTGAAGTAGTAGTAGATGCCTTCCAGCTCCATCAGCCGGCTCACGAAGGCGAAGTCGCTCTCGTCGTACTGCACGCAGTACTCCCACGTCCGGTAGCTGCCACCCAGCTTCTTCTCGAACGCGAAGCCGTAGTCGCCGAACACTTCCTCCAGGATTTCCACCACGCTCTTGTTCTGGAAAATCTTGTTGTCGCTCGAGCGCGTGAGGTACCACAGCCACGGCCGAACGCTCGCGCGGTAGATGGTGTGGCGTGACGTGCCGCCCTCGCGACCCACCATCGAGAAGCGCACCACCTGGCCGTTCAGAAAGCGCGGCTGCGCGCCCGCCGTCTGGATCTCCAGCGACAGCGCCTTGCCCAGCACCGACTTCAGGTCCAGCGCCGCGCTCGCACTCAGCAGGTCCACCTCCAGCTCGAACAGCTGCGACAAGCCCTCGGTGCCTCGCATCGAGCGGAACGCCAGCTGCTCTTCGCCCAAGGGGGTGTGGGCCTTCACGATTCTCACCATCGCTATCGTCTCCTTGTTCTCTCTCCAGGGCGAACGGCTGGCGGCCTCTGCACTGGCAACGCCTCAGTTGGTCCTGACGAAAATCGTTCCACGCGAGAACTTCGCGCCCGTTTGCTTGCGGGTCTTCAAATGCTGCTTCACCTCGACGAACCCGAGGGCGTACTTGCCTGCATAGTGAATCCGGCTCTTCACCGCCACGTTGGTGAAGAAGCCATTGGCAGACCAGAAGATCCGGCAGACCTGGAGCTTGTAGCCGTAGATGTCGAAGGCCTGGCCGTGGGATTTCGCCCTGAACGAATCGATCTCGTAGCGGGTCAGCCGCCAGTGGCTGTGATCTTCGGTCTTGATCGTGTGGATCGGGGTCTTGTAGATCACCACGTCGGCAATGAGCTCGTAGTTGACCGTGTTGATCGTGTAGGTGATCGCGTGCTTGATGATGGTGGGTGCGAACACGATCTTCGGCCCGCCCACCACGGTGATGTTGGGCCCGAGGACGACCTTGGCATCGATGGCATTCACGATCTCGATGCGCCCGCCGCCAGTGATGCGGATGTCGGTGCCACTCACGATGCGCACGACGGTGCCGTTCACCGTGAGGGTCACGGAGCCGTTCACGGTCTCCGTGATGCCGCCGTTGACCGTTCGCGTCTCCCCGCCCGTGATGGTCTCGGTCGCCCCGCCCGTGATCGTGCGCGTCTCCCCACCCGTCACCGTCTCGGTCGCACCGCCCGTCACCGTGCGCTCTTCCCCGCCGTCGATGGTCTCGACGGCCCCGCCCGTGATATGCCGCTCCTCGCCCGACTCGTACGTCGCCGACTCATGCCCCTTGATCAGCGTCGTGCGCGTCTTGTCGGTCGTGTGCGTCTCGTCCCCCTCCACCTCCACGTCCAGGTTGCGCTCGGCGTGCACCAGGATCTGCTCGGCCCCCATCCTGTCCTCGAACACGAAGGCGTTCGCGCCCGAGCCGCCCTTGCTCGAGCGCGTCACGATCCCGCTCTTGGTCGCCTCGCCCGGCAACGCGAACGGCGGCATCTGGTCCGCGTTGTACACGCGCCCCACGATCACCGGCCGGTCGGCACGCCCGCCGATGAAGTCCACCACCACCTCCTGCCCTATGCGCGGCGTGAACACGCCCCCGAAGCGCTCCCCGGCCCAGATGTGCGACACCCGCACGAAGCGCGAGCTGTTCTCGTTGCGCTGGCCCACGCGGTCCCAGTGGAACTGCACCTTGACCCGCCCGTATTGATCCGTCCAGATCTCCTCGCCCTCCGGGCCCACGACCGTTGCGGTCTGCGGCCCGCTCGTGCGCGGCACCGGCGTTTGCCTGGGCGCCCTGAACGCCAGCGCGCTGGGCTGCACCACGAAGTCGAAGTTGTATTCGCCACTGGCCGCCCCGCTCGCATAGCCGCCCTCGCGCAGCGCGTACGACACGCCCACCACCAGGTACTCCTGGTTGTCCTGCGAGCGCGGCGAGTTGCGCATCGTGAAGGTGTAGCCCGGCGCCATGCCGCGCACCGTCGCGTGGCCCGCGCTGCGCTGCGCGAGCGCCTGCGACTCCTGCAGCCGCACCCGCGCGTAGTGCTCCCCATCTCCCGCATCCGCGTAGTCGCCCAGCCACTCGTACATGTCGTAGCTGGCGTTGCCTCCGCCCAGCGGCTGGTTGCGCACGTTGATCAGCTCGCCCTTGGGCGTGGTGAAGTTGAAGTCGTCCACCGTGTAGCTGCCCGAGCGCACCTCCTCGCTGGGCTGCCAGTCGCGGATGACCTCCATGTCTTCGCCGATGTCGCGGTCCGCCGCGAAGTAGTCGATGGTCTCGTAGCCAGGCATCGCCTCGTGCGCGCCGATGTCGTCGGCCAGCACCAGCGTGTGCTGGTTCTTCTCGTGCTTGAAGTAGTAGTAGATGCCTTCCAGCTCCATCAGCCGGCTCACGAAGGCGAAGTCGCTCTCGTCGTACTGCACGCAGTACTCCCACGTCCGGTAGCTGCCACCCAGCTTCTTCTCGAACGCGAAGCCGTAGTCGCCGAACACTTCCTCCAGGATTTCCACCACGCTCTTGTTCTGGAAAATCTTGTTGTCGCTCGAGCGCGTGAGGTACCACAGCCACGGCCGAACGCTCGCGCGGTAGATGGTGTGGCGTGACGTGCCGCCCTCGCGACCCACCATCGAGAAGCGCACCACCTGGCCGTTCAGAAAGCGCGGCTGCGCGCCCGCCGTCTGGATCTCCAGCGACAGCGCCTTGCCCAGCACCGACTTCAGGTCCAGCGCCGCGCTCGCACTCAGCAGGTCCACCTCCAGCTCGAACAGCTGCGACAAGCCCTCGGTGCCTCGCATCGAGCGGAACGCCAGCTGCTCTTCGCCCAAGGGGGTGTGGGCCTTCACGACTCTGCTGGTCATGCTGGATCTCCTTGCTTTGGTGTCACTCGGCAAACTCGTAGTGGAAGTCGTCGCCAGCGGCCGAAAGCCGCACGCCCTTGAGCTTGCGCGCACTGACCGTGGCGCCGATGACTTCCTCGCTCAACCGCGGCAGGATGGTGTGCGTGAGGATCGCATCGATCATCCGGCCGCCCGACTCGATGGCGGTACAGCGGCGCGCCACGAGCTCCACGGCGCTGTCGTCGTAGTCCAAGGTAATGCCGTGGTTCGCCGTGAGCCGCGCGGCGATGCGGTCGAGTTGAAGACGGATGATGCGATGCAACGCATCGGCCTGCAACGGGTAATAAGGCACTACAACCAGCCGCCCGAGCAGCGCGGGCGCGAACACCTTCAGGAGCGGTTCGCGCAGCGCGGCCGCGAGCGGCTCGGGGTCGGGGCGCAGGGTCGGGTCTTCGCACAGCTGCATGACCAGGTCGGTGCCGACGTTGGAGGTCATGATGATCACGGTGTTGCGAAAGTCGATGTGGCGGCCTTCACCGTCTTCCATCCAGCCCTTGTCGAACACCTGGAAGAAAATCTCGTGCACGTCGGTGTGCGCCTTCTCGATCTCGTCCAGCAGCACCACGCTGTAGGGCCGGCGGCGCACGGCCTCGGTGAGCACGCCGCCTTCGCCATAACCCACGTAGCCGGGCGGCGCGCCCTTCAGCGTGGAGACGGTGTGCGACTCCTGGAACTCGCTCATGTTGATGGTCACGAGGTTCTGCTCGCCGCCATACAACGCCTCTGACAGCGCCAGCGCGGTCTCGGTCTTGCCGACGCCCGAAGGGCCGCACAGGAGGAACACGCCCACGGGCTTGTTGGGGTTGTCCAGCCGCGCGCGCGCGGTGCGGATGCGCCGCGAGATGGTCTCCAGCGCATCGGGTTGCGCGACCACGCGCGCCGAGAGAATCTCGCCCAGGCGCAGCACCGACTGCGCATCGTCGCGCACCATGCGGCCGATGGGAATGCCGGTCCAGTCGGCCACGACGGTGGCGATGGCCTGCGCATCGACGGCGGCGAGGATGAGCGGCGATTCGCCCTGCAGCTGCACGAGCTTGTCCTGCGCCTGGTCGAGCTCGGCGCGGATTTCTTCGGGTGTTCGCTCGGGCTCGGAGGGCGCGATGTGGGCGCGCTCTTCTTCTGTCTCTTCTTCGGCTTCGGCCTGCACCGGCACCGCCGCGGGCGACAGCAACTTGCGCAGCGCCACGATGCGCTCGACCAGCGCAGCCTCTTCCAGGCGCCGCTGCTCCAGCAGGTCGAGTTCGGCCTGCGCCGCCGCCACTTGGGCCGCGATGTCTTCGACACGCTGGTGCTCGCCCACGCCGATCGCCGCCTCGCGCCCCGCGATGCCCGATTCGATGCCCAGCACCTCGATGCGCCGCTGCAAGTCTTCCAGCGCGGCCGGCAACGCATGCTGGCTCAACGCGACCCGCGCGCAGGCTGTGTCGAGCAGGCTCACCGCCTTGTCGGGCAACTGCCGCGCGGGAATGTAGCGGTGCGAGAGGCTCACGGCCGCCTCGAGCGCGGCATCGAGGATGAGCACGCCGTGGTGCTTCTCCAGCTCCGCCGAAATGCCGCGCAGCATGATCACCGCCTTGGGCTCGGTGGGCTCATGCACCTGGATGGTCTGGAAGCGCCGCGTGAGCGCCGGGTCTTTCTCGATGTACTTCTTGTACTCCGACCAGGTGGTCGCGCCGATGGTGCGCAGCCGGCCGCGCGCGAGCGCTGGCTTGAGCAGGTTGGCCGCGTCGCCGGTGCCGGCGGTGCCGCCCGCGCCGACCAGCGTGTGCACCTCATCGACGAACAGCACGATGGGCTTGGGGCTCTTCTCCACCTCGTCGATCACCTGGCGCAGCCGCTGCTCGAACTCGCCCTTCACGCCCGCGCCGGCCTGCAGCAGCGTGGGGTCGAGCACCCACAGCGACACGTCCTTGAGCGAGGGTGGCACGTCGCCCGAAGCGAGGCGCGAAGCGAGCCCCTCGACCACTGCGGTCTTGCCCACGCCGGCCTCGCCGGTGAGCAGCGGGTTGTTCTGCCGGCGGCGCATGAGGATGTCGATGATCTGGCGGATCTCGTCGTCGCGGCCATACACCGGATCGAGCTCGCCGGCGCGCGCCTTGGCGGTGAGGTCGCTCGCGTACTTGGCGAGCGCCGAGCCGCCGGCCGGGGCGCCATCGCCCTGATGCTGCACCGCGGGCGCGCCGCCGCCCGTGCCCGTGCCTGGCGCGGCGTCGTAGTCGTCTTCGGGCGAACCTTCGGTCCACGCGGCGAGCTGCGCCACCAGCACGTCGGGCACGATCTTGTCGAACTCGCGCGAGATGCCCGAGAGCACCTGGCGCAGCCCCGGCGTCTTGATGATGCCGGCGAGCAGGTACGCGCCGCGGATCGACGTGGCCTCGAAACGCAGGCTCGCATACACCCATGCGCGCTCGACGGCGTTGTCCACGTGCTCGGAGATGTCGCTGATCGACGTCGCGCCGTGCGGCAGGCGGTCGAGCGCGCGCACGAGGTCTTGCTCCACCGCATCGAGGTTGAGCCCCGCGCGCTTGACGATGCGCAGCATGTCGCTGTCCTGCAGCTGCAGGATCTGGTGCAGCCAGTGCACGAGCTCGACGTACGCATTGCCGCGCAGCTTGGCGAAGGCGGTGGCGGTCTCCAATGCCTTGTAGAGCATCGGATTGAGCTTGGAGAAAAGAGAGACGCGGCGGATGTCGGTCATAGGGCCATGGAAGATGCGGATTCGGCAGGCCCATCGGCCGCCGAAGCATTGCGGGGATACAGCGCCTCGGGCGCGAACAGCATGTCGCCGGCGTCGGTGTCCGAGAGGCGCGTGCCGACCCAGCTGCCCCAGCCCAGGCCCTGGTCGCTGCCCAGTTGCATGCCGCGCGCTTCTTCTTTCTTCAGCACGAGCCGCAGTTCCCAGGCGAACTCGATGCCGACGTACTGCCGCACCCAGTCGACCACCTGCTGCAACCTGCGGCTGCCCGGCAAGAATTCGCGGAACTGCTGCTGCGAGAGCGGCCCGAGCTCCAGGCGAAACTTGCTCTGCGCATCGCGTACCGCCAGACCGATGGTCGCGCCGCCGCCCAGGCGATGGTTGCGCCCGAAGAGGCCGAGCGTGCTCACCTGCCGCTCGTCGATCATCACCCAGTCGCTCACGAATTCCTCGACGCGCACGGGCACGTCGAAGTACAGGCGCAGGATCTGGATCAGCCCCTCGGGGTTGCGCGTCTGGCGCACGAGGTGGCCCGCCATGAAGGTGCGCGCATGGTCGGCGATGCGGTCGCGTTCCTTCAGGCCCGGTTGCCCCATGTTCATGAGGCTCGCGACGTAATCGACGAAGCGGTGGCCGTCGGGCCGGTCCAGGCTGTTGACCGACTGCGCATCGGCCCACGCGCGGTAGAACAGCAGGATGAGCCGGTGATGGAACAGGTCGGCGAAGGCGCTGAGCGTGTGGTCGTTGTGGTGGCGCTTGCGTTCGCGCGCGTACTCGGTCAGGTGCAGCGGCAGCGGTCCGTTGGGGCCGAACAAGCCGAAGCCATAGATCGAGATGCGCGGCGGCCCGTCGCCATCGACGTCCACGCCCGACACGTTCGACGGCGCGAAGGCCATCGAGGGCTCCTGCCCGAGGCGCAGCGGCTCGTCCGAGGGGCGCGGTGCGCGGCCCAGCAGCGGGTGATCGCCTTGCGCATCGAGCCGGCGCAGCAGCATGAAGAGATCGTGCTCGAAGGGCTGATCGACCAGGCCGGCCCAGAGCGCGGGGTCCGCCAGCAGCGCATCGCGGCGGGGCGCCGTCGCGATCTCGCGCATCTCATGGCCAGCGGTTTCATCGGCCGAAGGCAGCTCGAACAATTCCTCGCCCTCCGCCTGCTCGGCGTGCGACATCCCGTTGGAGAAGCCGGCTGCACTCATACGGCGGGGCGGCGCCCGACCCGAGGGGTCCAGCGCGCGATTTCGCCGCGCTGCAGGCTGGAGAGCGCGAACTCGGTGAAGGCGTTGAGCGACACGTGGCGGCTGAAGAACTGCTCCAGCACCGCGCCGAAAAGATAAGGGCTCGCGCCGGAGAAGGCGACCTCGTCGATCTTGAGCGCCACCTCCACGCCGCGCCCGAAGACGATCGGCCCCGGCTCGGGCAGGCGGCGGAACACCGGCGCGAGCGCCATCGAGCGCACGCCCTGGATCTGGCGGCGCACCGCGGGGTCGGCGAGGTTGCCGTACAGGTCGAGCATCTCGCGCAGCGCGGCGGCGCCCTGCGCGGCATCGACGTCGGTGAGGCTCAGGTAATTGAGGCCCAGGTGGCTGATGAGCCGCCAGGTGAGCGCGCCTTCCGCGAGCGCGGGGTACGGCCGCGACGGGCCGCGCAGGATGCGGATCGCGCGCACGGGCGCCGAGATGCGCAGCGTGAAATCCGATTCGAGCCCCGTGGGCAGCAACAGCGGCAGGTCGCGGTTGGTGCACAGCGCATCGAGCGTGATGTGCCGCAGGCTGTGCGGAAACGGTGCGTCGTGCTGGTCCACCAGCGACACATACACCTCGCTGCCGGTGTAGCTGGTGCGCGTGCCCTGCGCGCGGGCGCGGTCGGACACCAGGCGCGGCTCGCGGCGCAGCGAGAAGTAGGCGCCGAAGTCGCCGTCGTCGGTCGCGAACGAGCCGAGGAAGGGGCGGAACTCCCGCTCCTCCGAGCCGTTGGCCATGTGGCCGGTGACGCGCTCGACGGTGAAGATCTCGAAGTCGCGCGGCCGCGTGCGGTCGATCACCGCGTGGTGCTCGTGCTGGCCGGGGCCGACCGGAATGCGGTCGCTCCTGCGCGGCACGAGGTTGATGATGGGCGTGCAGAAGAGCGAGAAATGCTTGGCATCGACCAGCCGCTCCAGGTCGCCGTCGGCGCGGTCCAGCAGGATCACGATTTCCATCGTGCTGCCGCTCATGGCCGAGACCGCGGCGCGCAGGTTCTTCACGCTGAAGAAGAGGTAGCGGTCGGGAAACGCGAAGTACTCGTGCAGCAGCCGGTAGCCCTGGAACGAACGCGCGTCGTAGGGCAGCAGCGACTGGTCGGGATCGAACCCTTCGTGGCGGATCGCCTCGTCGCCCAGCGGCACGATGCGCGAGGACCCGCCTTGGGCGCCCGGGCCGCTGCGGCACACGGTGCCCACGCTGTGGTGCGCCACCAGTTCGAGCACGCGCAGCGCGTGCAGCTCGGCGCCCGAGAGAAAGAACTCGAGCCTGTCGAGCGGCATCTCGGAAAAGCGCGCACCGCCCACCGCTTCGAGCTTGATGGTGATCGCGCTCTTGGCCTGGCGCGCCACCATCGGCATCGCATGCCCGATCTCCGCGGGCACCGGGCCGATGCTGGCCTCGGCGATGCGGATGGGCCACAGCGTGACGGCGTGGCCCGTGCGGAACTCGCAGGCCGTCTGCTCGCCCTTGATCATGCGGCCGCGCAGGATGGTGTGGCGCGGCAGCTCGTAGCCTGCCTTCAGCGACCCTTCGTTGAGGTTGCCGTCGATCTGCACCACCGCCATCGCGGGCAGCGGCGCGAGGAAGTTGGGGTACACCACTTCCAAGAGGCGCTGCGAGAAGCGCGGGAACTCCGCGTCCATCTTGAGCTGGATGCGCGCGGTGAGAAAGCTGAAGCCTTCGAGCAGGCGCTCCACGTACGGGTCGCTGACCTCGATGCCGCGCATGCCCAGGCGCCCCGCGATCTTCGGATAGCGCTGCGCGAACTCGGCCCCGAGCTCGTGCATGTAGGTGAGCTCGCGGTTGTAGTAGTCGAGAAGCCTTGCGTCCATCAGAGGCCTCCCGTGGGCCGCAGGATCATGTGGCCGCTTTCCAGGTCGAGCTCCGAGCGCAGGATGAATTCGATCGGGTAAGGCACCGACCACAGCGTGCCGCGGATCTCCAGCGCGAGCAGGTTGTGGTGTTCCAGGTCGGTCGCATCGGTCACGCAGCGCACGTCGATGCTGTCCTTCATGATGCGCGGCTCGAAGTCGATGATCGAGGCGCGGATGGCCGCCTCGACGTCCGCGAAGTCCACCTCCGACATGCGCCCGCCGGCCCAGCCGCGCACGCCGTAGTTCACGACCGAGCGCCGCGCGCGCGGCATGGCGTTGATGTCGTGGTCCGCGCCGAAGTTGGTGGTGTTGAGTAGCCACTGCAGATCGCGCAACACGGAGTCGCGCAGGAGCTTGCCGCTCATGAGGAAACTGCCCGCGCGCTCCTGGCGGCTTTGCGGCTGCTTGTCGGTCAGGCGGTCCAGCAGCACAGGCTGCAGGCGGTCGCGTGCGACGCTTTCCTGCGGATCGCCGTCGGCCTCCATGGGCACGCGGCTGGCGGGCAGCAGGGTGCTCACGGTGCGGCGCCCTCCGCGGTTGCCGCGTCGAATTCGACGAGCCGCACATCCAGGAGCGAATGGTCGCCGGCCTCGCTGATGAGCGTGCGCTGGCCGATGCCCGCGTACTGCTCCTCGCCCGCGAGCGGCAGCCAGTCGGTGCGGCGGCCCAGCGTGGTGTCGTCGTCGAGCCCGTCGAGCTTGCCGGGATAGCGCACCGGCACCAGGCCGTTGAGGCCGCGGCCGTCCTGCAGCACGATCTCGGCCGGCGCCCACAAGAGGTCGACCAAGTGCTGCGGGCGTTTGAATTTCAGGCGGCGCACCGCATGCAGCGGCAGCCACGCATAGCCCGAAGGCGTGAGGAGTTCGAGCACGGCGCCGATGCGCACGTCGCCATCGCAGAGCCAGGCGAAATCGGCGGTCTCGACCGGCTCGCCGTCGATGGCTTCGACGGCGCGCGAATCGGAACGGTCGACCACGCTCAGCGTGCCCTGCGATGCGGGCGCGTCCTGCCGCGCTGCTTCGCGCAATGCAGCCGCTTCGTCGCCCTGCTCGGGCGGCAACGCCGCCGCGGCGATCAGCCCGTCGACCCAGCCAGCGGGGCCGGCAACGACGGCCGGCGCGCGGCCGCCGTTCCCATTCCAGAAATCGGTGCGATGGCGCTCGGCCGCCAGCGCCATCGCGCAGGTGGCGCTGGCCGGCGCGAAAGAGGGATCGATCTTCGCGGCGAGCTTGAGCTGGTCTTCAGCCCGCTGCCATTCGCCGCGCAACGCGAGGAAATGGCACAAGGCGAGGCGCAGGCTGGCGTTCTGGGGACTCGCGCGGATCTGCCGCTGTACCCATTCGGTGTGCTCGGCCACGGAGCGCTCGCCCAGCACTGCAAACCCATCGCCCATGAAGCTTCCTCATTGACTGACTCGCACACGACGCGCGGGTCGCGCGCGTCGTGCGGTGGTGATCGATCCTCGGCCGGAAGGCGGGCTTTCTTTGCATCGGCGCGCGAGTTGCTCGCGCGGCCTGCCCCCGGCATGACTGCAACGGAAGACTCAGGCTTCCTTGTTTTCCTTGAGGTTCCAGGCCAGCACGGTCTCGGCGCCCTTGCCGCCCTTGTCGGTCTGCTCCCAGTACTGCTGCTTGACCTTGGCCGCCTGGAACGCGAACTGCACGAGCACCGCGTCGCCGCCCTGCTCGGCCGTGTACTGCACCGAGGTGACCAGCACTTCCTCCAGTGTGACGCGGGAGTACTCGATCTGCGTGCCGCCGGCCTTGCACACCGACACCTCGACCTTGCTCAGGTGCTTGCCGCTCGCGCAGTTCTTCATGATGGAAGGCGCCGCCTTGTCGATGCGCGCGAGCACCTGCAGGTCGTTGAAACTCGCCTTGCCCACACCGCCGCCACCGCCGCTGACCATGTTTCCAGGCTGCGTCGCACCCCACGCGAACGACTTGATATCGCTCCAGTCCTTGTGGTTCGAGTCCTTGGATTCGCCGTTCGCGCCCTCAACGCGCATGAACATGTCTACTGCCATGAGTAACCCCCAAAGTTATTTGCGCCCTCGTGGAGCACCGTTGATTTAGCTGCTGTCCTTCTTGTTGGACGGCAGCTTCGAAACCAGCCGCAAGGAAACCGTCAGCCCTTCGAGCTGATAGTGCGGCCGGAGAAAAAACTTGGCGGCGTAATAGCCGGGGTTGTCCTCGATGGCTTCCACCTGGACCTCCGCCGCCGCCAGCGGCTTCATTGCCTTCGTGTCCTGGGACGACGTGCCGGGGCTGCCGTCCACGTAGTTCATGATCCAGTCGTTGAGCCAGCGCTCCATGTCCTCGCGCTCGCGGAACGAACCGATCTTGTCCCGCACGATGCACTTGAGGTAGTGCGCGAAACGGCAGCACGCAAAGAGGTACGGCAGGCGTGCCGCGAGGTTCGCGTTGGCCGTGGCATCGGCGTCGTAGTACTCGGCCGGCTGCTGCAGCGACTGCGCGCCGATGAAGGCCGCGAAGTCGGAGTTCTTGCGGTGCACCAGCGGCATGAAGCCGTTCTTGGCGAGCTCGGCCTCGCGCCGGTCGCTGATGGCGATCTCGGTCGGGCACTTCATGTCCACGCCGCCGTCGTCGGTCGGGAAGGTGTGGGTGGGCAGGTTCTCCACCGCGCCGCCCGACTCCACGCCGCGGATCGAGGTGCACCAGCCGTACTGCTTGAACGAGCGGTTGATGTTCACGCCCATCGCATAGGCCGAGTTGGCCCAGGTGTAGCGGGTGTGCGCGGCCGAATCGGTTTCTTCCTCGAACTCGAACTCGTCCACCGGGTTGGTGCGCGCGCCGTACGGCAGGCGCGCGAGGAAGCGCGGCATGGCCAGGCCGATGTAGCGCGCGTCTTCCGATTCGCGCAAGCTGCGCCACGCGGTGTGCTCGGTGTTCTGGAAGATCTTGGTGAGGTCGCGCGGGTTCGACAGCTCCTGCCACGAATCCATCTGCATCACCGTGGGCGATGCGCCCGCGATGAAGGGGCAGTGCGCGGCCGCGGCAATCTTGGCCATCTCGCCGAGCATCTCCACGTCGGGCGGGCTGTGGTCGAAGTGGAAGTCGCCGATCAGCGCGCCGAAAGGCTCGCCGCCGAACTGGCCGTACTCGGCCTCGTAGACCTTCTTGAACAGCGGGCTCTGGTCCCAGCCGATGCCCTTGTGGCGCTTGAGCGAGCGCGCCACTTCGCGCTTGGAGGCGCACATCACGCGGATCTTCAGTTGCTCGTCGGTCTCGGTGTTGTTCACGAGATAGTGCAGGCCGCGCCATGCGCCTTCGAGTTGCTGGAAGTCCTCGTGGTGCAGGATCTGGTTGATCTGCTCGGAGAGCTTGCGGTCGATCTCGGTGATGATGCCCTGAACAGTGCGATAGGCATCGTTGGAGATGGTGACCGTGCTCTCCAGCGCCTGCACGGCGAGCGTCTTGACGGCGTTCTGCACGGCTTCGCGCGCCTGCTCGGTCTTGGGCTTGAACTCGCGCTGCAGAAGGTCGGAGAACTCGTTGGGCGCGAGCGCATCGACCGTGATGGCCTGTGCGCGCGCTGTCTGTTTCGGTGCGGTGCTCATGGTGGAGATCCTGTCGGCTTGCTGTGCGTTGCTCGGCTTGGCGTGGCTTGGCGCTTACTCGGAAGAACCGCCGGGTGCGGTGCTCGTTGCGCCCGTTGCTTTCTCGTTCGCCGCATCGACCGCCTTGGCGACCGCCGGGTTCGGCGCGGCGGCGAGCGACTTGAGAAGCGCCGGGTTCTGCAGCGCCTGCGCGATCAGTTGCTCGGCGCCGTTCTTGCCGTCCATGTACGAGAGCAGGTTCGACAGCTCCGTGCGCGCCGCCAGCAACTGCTGCAGCGCGCCCACCTGGCCCGCGATGCGCGCGGGCGAAAAGTCGTCCATCGTGTCGAAGGTGATGTCCACGTTCATCTGGCCTTCGCCCGTGAGCGTGTTGGGGACCTGGAACGCCACGCGCGGCTTGATCGACTTCATGCGGTCATCGAAGTTGTCGATGTCCACCTCCATGAATTCGCGCTCGGCCAGGTCTGGCATCGGGTCCATCTGCTTGCCCGCGAGGTCGGCGATCACGCCCATCACGAAGGGCAGCTGGATCTTGCGTTCGCTGCCGTAGATCTCGACGTCGTACTCGATCTGCACGCGCGGCGCCCGGTTCCGCGCGATGAACTTCTGACCACTGTTTCTGACACGGTTGTCTGCCATAAGCTTCCTCTTGAAACTGAATGCGTGGGTCGGACCTGGCGGCCTGTGTTTGCTGAATTCGACTCCCTCGTTGTCGGCGGCGAAGGCCGCCTACTCCGGGGCGGCTCCGCCGTTCAACGGCCGTCCGGCCAGGCTCTCTATCTTTTGCAATCCCTCGGGCACGAGCTCTTCGATGATCTGGAAGAAGTTCAGGTCCAGGAGTCTTTGCGCTCGCCGTATCAGCATGGGCGCCGGATGACTGGGCTCCGTGCGCTCCATGAACTGGCAAGCCTTCTCCAACAACACCTGCACATCATCACGGCTCGATATTTCAATCTCTTTAATACTTATTGCGCGTAGGCCTGCGCCGACATTTGCGGTACCGGGAACGGCGGTGCTTGTCCCCGCGGCGGTGCTCTGCGAAGCGCCTTGCGCATGCGCATCGGCTTCATGCGAAACGCTCGCCGCAGGCTCGGGCGGTGCCTGCTCGGGCATCAGCTGCACCACGGTGCGAAGCGAACGCTCGAGCCTCGAAAAATCCGGCGCCCAGCTCTGCCCGAGCGCCCGCTCGGAAGTCTCGCGAATGCGCTGCAGCAGCTCCAGCGCCGCGCGCAGGGCCACCACCTGCGGCGTGGCTTTCTCGTGCGCGCGCCGCGCCGCCTCACGCAACCGGCCGATGCCGCCGGGGTAGTCGATCTGCTCGGCCTTGCTCGAATCGAGCAGGGCTTCGACCTGCCGCAGGCTCACCGACGAGCCGCCGTCGTCGAGCAGCCGCGCATCGCGCACGCTGCGCCCCAGGCCTTCGGCTTCGGCCAGCGCGGCCAGCGCATTCATGCGCGGCAGCGGGTCTTCGAAACCGTCGTCGACGACGCGCGGATGCACGTCGTTCCAGAATTTCTGCAGCACCGCATCGACCAGCCGGAGGCCATCGACATAACCGGAGAGGCCGCGCGTTTCAGTCCATGCAAGGGTCAGCGGAACCAGCACCCGCAGGTCGCGCGTGCGTTCGCACAACTGCTTGGCGATGCGCTCCACGCGCGCCCAGTCGGGCGGTTCGGCCGGAATGATCGTCGCGCCGAATTGCTGCTCCCGCTTGCCGGTCGTCGCTTGCTGCAACGCCATGAAATCGGGGTCGTATTCCAGATCTTCGCCGCATGGAAGCGGGCCTTGGACAGGCGACTGCAACAGATCGATCTCACTCGGCAACAACCGGTCCCCCTTGAGTTAACCATCATCAACGTTTGGTTATCTTGAGGGGAACAGGAACGGTGGTCAACCGCAACCGAATGCAACGCTCGGGCAATGAAACCCAAAGAAGTACAGCTTCTTTTCAACGTTAAACGGAAGGACTACAGAAGACCACGCCCGCCAAGATTTCGCATCAACGCGCTTACGCCAAAAGTCCAACGCGGCGCCTGATCGGCATGCACGACGCGGTTGAACAGCGCGCCGAGTTCCGGTGCGCCGATGCGCACGTGGTCGCCGACGACGTGGGTGAATCCTTGCCCAGGGCCGTGACGGTCTTGTGTCGGCGCGAACATGGTGCCCAGAAACAACATGAAGCCGTCGGGGTAGTCGTGGTGAATGCCGACGGCCTGCGAGACGATGCCCAGCGGATCGCGGCTGATCTTTGTGAGCGAGCTCGCGCCTTCGAGCACGAAGCCTTCGGGCCCGGTCACTTCGAGTGCGACGGTGATGCGGCGCACCTCGGCGATGCCGAAGTGTTCGTCGAAGAGGCGGATGAACGGGCCGATCGCGCACGAGGCGTTGTTGTCCTTCGCCTTGCCCAGCAGCAGGGCGCTGCGGCCTTCGAAGTCGCGCAGGTTGACGTCGTTGCCGAGCGCGGCGCCCAGCGTCTGGCCGCGGCTGTTCACGGCCAGCACGACCTCGGGCTCGGGGTTGTTCCAGACCGAGCCCGAGTGGATGCCCACGTCGGCGCCGGTGCCCACGGCGGCGAGCACCGGGGCCTTGGTGAAGATCTCCACATCGGGGCCGATGCCCACTTCGAGGTACTGCGACCACACGCCCTGTGCGATCAGCACCTCCTTGACCTTCGCGGCCTCGGGCGAGCCGGGCACGATGTCCGCGAGGTTGTCGCCCAGCACCTTGCCGATGGCCGCGCGCGTGGCCTCGGCCTGCGAGGCATCGCCGCGCGCCTGCTCCTCGATCACGCGCTCCAGCAGGCTCGCAACGAATGTCACGCCGCTGGCCTTGATGACCTGCAGGTCGCACGGCGCGAGGAGCCACGGCCTGGCGTTGTCGCGCGCGGTTTCGTCGCTGTTGGCGAGCACGGCATCGAGCGCGGCAATGCGCGGTGCCTTGCCGCTCTTCAATGCATCGCGCACGGCGGCGGACGGCGAGCTCTTGGCTTCGAGCAGGTCGCTCATGGTCGGCGCGAGCTTCGACAGGTCGTGCAGGCCGCCTTCGTGCACGGCCACCAGCACCGGGCCCACATCGGGTTGCCAGATGCGGCCGACCAGGGTGGCGCGGTCGGCGTCGCTGGGGAGGCTGGTCGAGGGCGTGAGGTTCAGGGCCATGGTGCTGTGTGTCTCCGTTGTGGGTGTTCGGTGCGGCGCGCGAACGGCAAACGACGAGGCCGATGCGCGACGCCGCATCGTAGCCTCGGTGGTGCGCAGGCGTGCGCACCCGTACACCGGCTCAGTGGGCCTTTGCCGCGCGCACGCGCGCCACCTCGGTGGGCAGGTTGTTCCACGCGGGCTCCTGCGGCGCGAAGCGCGCGCGCATGTAGCCGGCCAGCTCGGCGATCTGCCGATCGTCGAGCGCTTCGCGAAAGGCCGGCATGAAGCCGATGTCGCGGCTCGCCGGCTCGCGCACGCCGTCGAGGATGGTGCGCAGCAGGTTGTCGGGCCGCGCGCTCGTGAGGCTGCTGTTGAGTGCGAGCGGCGTGTTCACGCCCAGCAGCGTGGGGCCGTTGCCGTCGTGGTGGCACGCGGCGCAGGCGCTGTCGAACATGCGCTGCGCGGGGCCGAGCAACTGGCCTTGCGTGCGCGCCGCGTTGTCGATGGCCTGCTGTGCGAGCGCCTGCGGGTCGGCGGCCGGCGCGGGGTTGAACGAGCCGAGGTAGGTCGCCATCGCGCGCACGTCGGCATCGGGCACCTGGCCGAGTTCACGCACCACCTCGGCCATCGGCCCGCCCGCGATGCCGTGGCGCTGAGTGTGGCCGTTGCGCAGGTACCGGTAGAGCTCTTCGGTGTCCCACGGCACGGCGGACTTCGAGAGCTGCGTGAGCGCGGGCGCCTCCCACCCATCGACCATCGCACCCGAGAGGAACGCGCTGCCGCCCTGCTCCGCGCCGAGGGCGTTCCGCGGCGTGTGGCAGGCGCCGCAGTGGCCGAGGCCATTGACGAGGTACGCGCCGCGGTTCCATTCCGCGCTCTGCGTGGCGACAGGCTGCAGCGGCGCGGGGTCGTGAAAGAGCGCGTTCCATCCGGCCATCAGCGGCCGCATGCTGAACGGGAACTTGAGCTCGGACTTCGGCGTTTCCGCGCGCACCGCGGGCATCGACATGAAGTACGCATAGAGCGCCTGCAGATCGTCGTCGCTGGTCCTGGCGAACGCGGTGTAGGGGAACGCCGGATACAGGTGGTGCCCGTCGCGCGAGACGCCTTCGCGCATCGCTCGCTGGAACGCGCTGAACGACCAGCGGCCCAGGCCCGTGTCGGCATCGGGCGTGAGGTTGGTGGTGTAGAGCGTGCCGAAGGGCGTGTCCATCGCGCGGCCGCCCGCATTGGGCGCGCCGCCGGGCGCGGTGTGGCACACCGCGCAATCGCCGAGCGCGGCGAGCACGCGACCGCGCTCGATGGTGGTCTCGCTGTAGACCGGCGCGGTGAGCGAGATGGGTGCGATGGTGGAGCGCCAGCCCAGCAGCCCCGCGATGACGCCGATGCCGCCGATGAAGAGCGCGGCGCCCGTGGCCCACAGGCCCTTGCGCCGCGGCCAGATGGCTCCCGCATGGCTCCTTCCCCCTCTGGGGGAAGGTTGGGATGGGGGCACGGCAGCGTCACCACTCGAACGCCGCTCGCCCCCACCCCCGCCGTCTCCTGGAGGGGAAGCAAGCAAACCCCGATTCAATTCCGCCAACACCGTCTCCGGCGTGAACGGCGGTGCCCTGAACCGCACCCCCGTCGCATCGAAGATCGCATTCGCGATCGCCGCCGTTCCCGGCACCGACGACGACTCGCCCGCGCCGAGCGACGGCTCGCCCGGCCGCGGCATGTGCATCACCTCGATCACCGGCACGTCGCGGAAGTTGATGATCGGGTAGCTGCCCCATTCGCGGCTCGCCACCACGCCGGTCGGCAACACGCCCGGCAACTGCGCACCGCCGGTCGCGGTGCCCTGCTGCGGCGCGAACTTCACCTCTTCCATCAGCGCGCGGCTGGTGGTCTGGATCACGTTGCCGTGCACCTGGTGCTCGACGCCCGCGGGGTTGACCATCAGCCCCGCGTCGTGCCCCACCACCACGCGGCGCACATGCACCTCGCCGGTCTTGCGGTTGACCTCCACATCGGCCACCCAGGCGGCCCACGCGGCGCCGAAGCCCGGCCACTTGCTGTGGATGTAGCGCGCGTACGCGAAGCCCTGGCCGAAGAGGATGTCGCCGCCCTCGCCGAGCCCGCCGTCCGCGTCTTCCTGCGGCCCCGTGCGCATGCGCCAGCCGGCCTTCTGCGCGGTGGCCTGCACGAGCTCGACCGCGCGCGGATCGTTCAGATGGCGCAAGCGGAACTGCACCGGATCGACACCCGCCGCCGTCGCCAGCTCGTCGATGTACGACTCGTGCGCGAACGAACTCGGCAGCGCCGACACGCCGCGCAGCCACGAGGCGCGCACGATCGGCGCCATGTCGTTGACCTTCACGCGCAGGTTGTCGTAGGTGTACGGCGGGCGCGCGGTGCGGTCGCCCATCTCGTAGGCCTGCGCGACCGGCTCGATGGTGCGCGTGAGCAAGAGCGCGAGCGTGGGTGCGCCGTTCGATGGATAAGAAGTCTCGAAGTCGTAGGCGGCGATGCGGCCATCGGCCATCAGCCCGCCATCGACCTCCATCAATTGCGCGGCGCCCTTGGGCTCCCACGCGTGCTCCTGCTCGCGCGTGAGCTGCACGCGCACCGGCATGCCGACAGCGCGCGCGAGCAGCGCCGCATCGGCCGCCACGTCGTCCGCGCCGTTGCGGCCGTAGCAGCCCGCGGCTTCCATGCGGACCACGTCGACCTGCACGTCGTCCACGCCCATGAGCTTCGCAAGGTCGGCGCGCAGCACGTGCGGGTTCTGAGAGCCCGCCCACACGCGCAACTGCATGCCGCTGCCGTCGGCGGGCTGCCAATCGGCGAGCGCGCACGAGGGGCCGATGGAGGCGTGCATCTGGTAGGGCCAGACGTAGGTGCGCTGCATCGGCTGCGCCGCGGAAGCGATCGCGCCATCGACATCGCCTTCATCGACCAGCAGGCGCTGCGTCGAAGGGTTGTCGCGCAACGCTTGCGCAAGATCGCCGAGGTCGGGCATGCCGGGCCACGGCTTCCACGTGACGCGCAGTTCGCGCAGCGCCTGCTCGGCGTGCTCTTCGCGCTCGGCCACGATGCCGACGAAATCACGGACGACGACGACCGCACGAATGCCGCGGATGTGCGCGATCGACGATTCATCGACCGACTCGAGCGTGTTGCCGATGAAATCGCCATGGTCTGCGCCCGCATACGGCGGGCGCACGACGCGGCCGTGCAGCATGCCGGGCACGCGCATGTCGTGCACGAACACGAGGTCGCCCGCGAGCTTGGCGGGAATGTCCACGCGCGCCTGGCGCGTGCCGACGATGCGGTAGTCGGCCGGGTCCTTGAGCTTCGCGGCGGGATCGAGGCGCAGCACCGTGCGCTGGTGCGCCACGAGGTCCGCGTAGTTGACGTGGCGGTCCGGCGTCTCCGTGACGCGCACCACGCCGTTGCGCACCTGCAGCGCATCGATCGCGACGCCGAGATGCTCGGCCGCGCGCGCGAGCAGCCATGCGCGCGCCTGCGCGGCGGCAAGGCGCAGCGGCTGCGCGTGGATCTGGATCGACGCGCTCGCGATCGTCGCGCCCTGGTTCGGCACGCGCGCGGTGTCGCCGAGCATCATGCGCACGCAGGGCATGCCGAGGTCGAGTTCCTCGGCCACGATCTGCGAAAGCGCGGTCTGGATGCCGGTGCCCAGATCGACGTGGCCGTTGAGCGCGGAGACGCTGCCGTCGTCCCACACGGCGAGCAGGATCTCGTCGCCTTCGATCGGGTTGCCGGCGACCGCCATCGGCTGGCCCTTGGCGGGCGCCGGTGCGGCGGGCGTCTCGCGCACGATGAGCAGCACGCCGTCGGCAGCGAGGAACTCCGCGCGGGTCTGCGGCAGATCGGCGCGGCGGGTCATGCGGCCTTGTCTTCGTGCGATGCGCTCAAGCGCGCAGCCGCGCGCTGCACGGCGTCGAGAATTTCAATGTGCGTGCCGCAGCGGCACAGGTTGCCCGAGAGCTCGCTGCGGATGCGCGCCTCGCTCGCCTGGGGATCGCGTGCGAGCAGCGCGGCCGCCTGCATCACCATGCCGTTGAGGCAGTAGCCGCACTGCGCGGCCTGCGCGTCTTCGAACGCGGCCTGCACCGGGTGCCAGCGACCGCGCCGCGCCGCCGGGCCGCCCCAAGGCGCGGCAGCCCCCTCGGGGGGCAGCGAGGACACGAAGGTGCCGAGCGTGGAGGCCACATCCGCCAGGCCTTCCAGCGTAGTGATCGCACGGCCCGCCACGCCGTGCGCGGGAATCACGCACGCGCGCGCGGCCACGCCGTCGACGTGCACCGTGCATGCGCCGCACTGCCCCAGTCCGCAACCGTACTTCGGCCCGTTGAGGCCGAGGTCGTTGCGCAGGTAGTGCAGCAGCGACGCCTCGCGGGGCACGCCCGCGAGCGACTGCGCCTGGCCGTTGACCTGCAGGTGCAGCGGCTCAGCGCCGCAACTGGCCGTCACGGGTGTACATCTCCAGGTCCACGAAGGTCGAGCCGTTGTGGTTCTTCGCGCTGTAGTCGACGGGGAAGTCACCGAAGCGCGTGCTGCCGATGCTCTCCAGGCCCGCCACGAAGCTGTCGCGCGTGAGCGTCTTGCCCGCGCGGCGCAGGCCCTCGACCATCACGCGCGCGACGATGTAGCCCTCCAGCGTGGTGTAGCTGTCGATCTTCTCGCCGAACTCCGCGCGGTCGCGCTGGTAGTCGGCCACGATGGGCACGCGCTGCGCCGTGGGCGGCGGCACGATGCTGGCCGTGACCAGGCCCGCGAGCTTGCCGTCCAGCCGCTTGGCCGAGCCGGCCGCATCGGTGATGCCGACCGACAGCGTGTACAGCGGCGCGCCCACGCCGCCCGCGCGGTAGTCGCGGATGAAGGTCTCGACCATGCGCCCGGCCATGATCATCACGACCGCGCCGGGCTTGGCCGCGGAGATGGCGGTGGCGACCTGTTTCGCGTCTTCCGCGGTGATGGCCAGCGGCAGCGTCTTGACCACCTGCACCTTGTACTCGGCCGCGAGCTGCTCGCAGGTGGCGAGGTTCGACTTGCCGAAGGGGCTGTCCTGGAACACCACCGCGATCGACGAGATGCCGATGGTCGAGAGGTGGCTGATGATCTTGCGCAGCTCCAGGTCGTAGCCCGCGCGCACATGAAAGAGATTGCGGTTGACCTTGGTGCGGAACGAGGTGGTGCCCACCAGCGGCGCGAACATCGGCACGCCCGCCTTTTCGGCGAGCGGCATCGCGGCCGCGAGGTTGCCGGTGGCCACGAAGCCGGTGAGCGCGAAGACCTTGTCCTCGTCGATCAGCTTGGCCGTGTTGATGGCCGTCTTGGCGGGGTCGTAGGCATCGTCGTAGGTGACCAGTTCGATCTTGCGGCCGTTGACGCCGCCCGACTTGTTGGTGCGGTCGAAGAAGAGCTTGATGCCCGCGCGGTAATCGACGCCGAAGTCCTTGGCCGGCCCGCTGAACACGGCCGACTGGCCGATGCGGATGGTGCTGTCGGTCACGCCGTTCTCTGCGCGTGCCGAACGCAGAAGGCCCGGGCCCAGTGCCAGGGCTGCGCCGCCCGCCACCAGGGCGCGCCTTGAATTCGAAAGCTTCATGCGTCGTTTGTCTCGGAGTTGTTGTCTGGGAAAAAATCGGGTCAGGCGGCCTGGATGTCGGCCGACTGGATGCGCTTGACGCCCTTGGCGGTCATCTGCTTCCAGGCCGCGGCGAGCGAACCGTTGAGGTCGATGCCGCGCGTGGCGTCCTCGATCACGTAGGCCTCGAAGCCCGCCTTGCGCGCGTCCATCGCGGTCCAGGCCACGCAGAAGTCGGTGGCCAGACCCGTGACGAACACGGTCTTGATGCCGCGCGCCTTGAGGTAGCCGGCCAGGCCCGTGGCCGTCTTGTGATCGGCTTCCTCGAAAGCCGAGTAGCTGTCCATCTCCTTGTGGAAGCCCTTGCGGATGATGAGCTGCGCGGTCGGCACCTTCAGCTCCTTGCCGAGCGCGGCGTCGTCGGTGCCCTGCACGCAGTGGTCGGGCCACAGCACCTGCGTGCCGTAGTTGAGCTTGGTGGTCTCGAAGGGCTTCTTGCCCGAGTAGGTGCTTGCGAAGGAGGCGTGGCCCGCGGTGTGCCAGTCCTGCGTGACGACGATGTTCTCGAAGGCGGGCGCGAGCGCGTTGATGACCGGGATCACCTCGTTGCCGCCCTTCACCGCGAGCGTGCCGCCGTCGAGAAAACAGTTCTGCACATCGACCACGATCAGCGCGGCCTTGGCGCCGGGCTTGATCTTGCCGGCCGCGAAGGCCGAGAGGCCGAAGCTGCCGAGGCCGCTCATGAGCCCGAGGGCAGCGGCGGACTTCAATACGGTTCTGCGATGCATGGTGTGGACTCCGGTGGGTTGAAGGAAAGCAACGATCAGACGCTGAGATAAGCGCGGCGCACTTCTTCGTTGGCCGAAAGCTCGGCCATCGTGGCGTGGTAGCGGATCTGGCCCTTCTCGAGCACATAGGCCCGGTCGGACACGAGTTCGGCGAAGTGCATGTTCTGCTCGGACAAGAGGATGCTCACGCCCTGCGCCTTGAGCTCCAGGATCATGTTGGCCATCTGCTCGACGATGACGGGCGCCACGCCCTCGGAGGGCTCGTCGAGCAGCACGAGATAGGGGTTGCCCATCAGCGTGCGTGCGACGGTGAGCATCTGCTGCTCGCCGCCGCTCATGCGGCCGCCCGGGCGGTTGGGCATTTCGCCGAGGTTGGGAAAGAGCTTGAACAGGCGCTCGGGCGTCCACAGCGGCGCCTCGGTGCCGTCGGCCCACTGGCGCGCGGGCTGCTTGCCCACTTCCAGGTTCTCCATCACCGTGAGGTCGGTGAACACGCGCCGGTCTTCGGGCACGAAGCCCAGGCCCAGGCGTGCCGCGTGGTGCGGCTCGCTCTTGGAGATGTCGTGACCGAGGAAGCGCACCGCGCCGCGGCGCTTGGCGAGCATGCCGATCAGCGCCTTCAGCGTGGTCGACTTGCCCGCGCCGTTGCGGCCCATGAGCGCGACGACTTCGCCGCGGCGCACGTCGAGATCGACGTCATAAAGAATCTGCGCGGCGCCGTACCAGGCGCACAGGGCCTTGGCTTGCAAGAGAGGTTCGTGCGTGCTCATGCGGTTGTCACTCCCAGCGCTGCGGCTTTCTCGGCGATCTTCTCGAATGTCTTGCCACTGCCGAAGTACACCTCCTGCACCTTCGGATGGTCGCGGATCTCCAGCGGCTTGCCCTGCGCGATGAGGCGCCCGCGCGCGAGCACGATCATGCGGTCGGCATACGCGAACACCACGTCCATGCTGTGCTCGGTGAAGAGCACGGCCATGCCGCGCTGGATCACCAGGTCTTTGGTCAGTGCCATGAGCGAGTTGCGCTCCTTGGGCGCCATGCCGGCGGTGGGCTCGTCCATCAGGAGGAGCTTGGGGCAGTTGGCCATCGCGATGGCGAGTTCGACGCGCTTCACGTCGCCGTACGCCAGCACGCTGCAGGGCCGGTCGGCCTGCGACTTCATGCCGACCTGGTCGAGCAGCGCGAGCGCTTCGTCGCGTTTGTGGTCGGCCGCGCGGCGCCACATCGAGAACAGCTTGTGGTCGTGCGAAAGCAAGGCCATCTGCACGTTCTCGACCACGGTGAGCGAGGCAAAAGTCTCGGCGATCTGGAAGGTGCGGCCCACGCCCTTGCGCCAGATCTCGCGGGGCTTGCGGCCCACGAGCTCGTGGCCGTCGAGCGTGATCGAGCCCTGGTCGGCCTTCAACTGGCCGTTGACCATGTTGAAGGTCGTGGACTTGCCCGCGCCGTTGGGACCGATGAGCGCGAGCAGTTCGCCCGCGGGCAGCTCGAAGCTGATGCCGTCGACGGCCTTCACGCCGCCGAAGGACTTGCCCAGGTTGTCGACTTTGAGGAGGCTCATGCCTTCACCTCCTTGAGCTTGGCATCTGCTTCCGCAGCTTCATTCTTCGGTGCGCGCCAGCGGTCGGCCAGCTGCTTGACGGAACCTGCGATGCCCTGCGGGAACAGCAGCACCAGGATCAGGATGATGGCGCCGAGCATCGCGCGCCAGTAGTCGGTGTTGCGCGCGACGGTGTCGTGCAGCCAGGTGAAGGTGACGGCGCCGACCACCGGGCCCGCGAGCGTCTGGATGCCACCGAGCAGCACCATCACGAGGCCGTCGACCGACTTGCCGACCGACAGGCTCTCGGGCGAGATGCTGCCCTTGGAGAACGCGTAGAGCGCACCGGCCAGGCCCGCCACGGTGCCCGCGATGACGAAGGCCATCCACTGCATGCGCTTGACGTCGATGCCGATGGCATCGGCGCGCAGCACCGAATCGCGGCCCGCGCGCAGCGCATAGCCGAAGGGCGAGAAGAGCACGCGGCGCAGCCACCACACGCCGGCACCGACCAGCACCAGCGTGAGCCAGTAATAGGCCTGCTTGTTCGAGAGCCACTCGGAGGGCCACACGCCGGTCAGGCCGTTGCTGCCGCCCGTGAAGCTGTCCCACTGGTAGGTGATGGCCCAGGTGATCTGTGCGAAAGCCAGCGTGAGCATCGCGAGGTAGACCCCCGAGAGCCGCACCGCGAACCAGCCGTAGACCAGCGCGCCGAGCGCGGCCACGGCGGGCGCGATGATCAGCGCGAGTTCCATCGGCAGGTGCAGCCAGCGCACCAGCAGTGCAGCGCCATACGCGCCGAGCCCGAAGTACGCCGCGTGGCCGAAGGAGTGCATGCCCGCCGGGCCCATGATGAAGTGCAGGCTGGTCGCGAACAGCGCGGCGATCAGCAGGTCGATCATCAGCACCATCGTGTAGGGCGAATTCACTGTGAGCAGCGGCAGCACCGCGAGCATCAGCCCGAGCACCGCGGCGGCAACGAGGTACGCGTTGCTCGGCGGGCGCAGCGGCTCTTCCTGCATGCCCACGTAGCGGCTGGGCGCCTGCGGCCGGCCGAAGAGGCCCCACGGGCGCCACACCAGCACGATCGCCATCACGAGGAAGTCGACCATCAGCGTGAGCTTGGAGAACGACACGTCGATGCCGAAGATCTGCACCACGCCGAGCCAGATGCACACGGCCTTGATCTCGGCGATGAGCAATGCGGCCACATAGGCACCGGGCAGCGAGCCCATGCCGCCGACCACCACCACCACGAAGGCGGCGCCGATGGTGTTGAGGTCCATCTCCAGCGTGGCGGGTTCGCGCGGCAGCTGCAGAGCACCGCCCAGGCCCGCGAGCAACGCGCCGAGCGCGAACACCGCGGTGAAGAGCCAGGCCTGGTTGACGCCGAGCGCGCTGACCATTTCGCGGTCTTGCGTGGCGGCGCGCACCAGCGTGCCGAAGCGCGTGCGGGTGAGCAGCAGCCAGACGAGGCCGAGCACGAGCGGCCCGACGACGATCAGGAACAGGTCGTAGGACGGAAACTGGCGGCCGAGGATTTCGATCGAGCCCTTCAGGCCCGGCGCGCGCGGGCCGAGCAGCTCGTCAGGCCCCCAGAGCCACAGCACCGCGTCCTTGATGACGAGCACCAGCGCGAAGGTGGCGAGCAACTGGAAGAGCTCCGGCGCCTTGTAGATGCGGCGCAGGAGCAGCACCTCGATCAACGCGCCGAGCACGCCGACCGCGAGCGCCGCGATCAGGAGCGCGGGCCAGAAGCCCAGGCTCGAGCCCAGCTTCTCCACGAGCGTGTACGCGACATAGATGCCGACCATGAAAAACGATCCATGGGCGAAGTTGACGATGCGCGTCACGCCGAAGATCAACGAGAGACCGGCCGCCACGAGGAAAAGCGAGGACGCGCCGGCCAACCCGTTGAGCAACTGAACAACGAAGCCTGAGAAACTCATTCAAAAATCCTTGGTGGATGCGGTATCCATTCGCGAGGGCCGCCGCGCGCGGCCGCCCGAAGCGGCCGGCCCGCCCCCGGTAGGGGGTTGGCGAAGCGACACGAAGTGCGCGCAGCCTGGGGGCGAGCAACAATCAGTCCGCAGGGCGCATCTTCTTCACTTCGTCGTCCGAAGGCTGGAACTTGGCACCGTCCAGGTACACGTAGTCGACCATCACGCCCTTGCCGCCGTCGTTCTTGGTCTTGCCGACATACGCGCCCATGGTGGACTGGTTGTCCTGCGCGCGGTAGTTGATCTTGCCGAAGGGCGTGTCGACCTGCAGGCCCTTGAAGGCCGCGACGAGCTTTTCGGTGTCGGTGCTGCCGGCCTTCTTGATGCCCGCGGCGATCGAGTGGATCGCGCTGTAGCCGACCACCGAACCCAGGCGCGGGTAGTCCTTGAACTTGGCCTGGTAGGCGTCGAGGAAGGCCTTGTGCTCGGGCGTCTTCACGCCGTTCCACGGGTAGCCGGTCACGATCCAGCCGTTGGGCGCTTCGTCCTTGAGCGGGTCGAGGTACTCGGGCTCGCCGGTCAGCACGCTCACCACTTCGCGGTCCTTGAAGAGGCCGCGCGTGTTGCCTTCGCGCACGAACTTGGAGAGGTCGGCGCCGAAGAGCACGTTGAAGATCGCGTCGGGCTTGGCATCGGCCAGGGCCTGCACCACGCTGCCCGAATCGACCTTGCCCAGCGGTGGCGCCTGCTCGGTGACGAACTCGACGTCGGGCTGCGCGGCCTTCAGGAGCGTCTTGAAGGTGGCGGCCGACGACTGGCCGTATTCGTAGTTGGGGTACACGATCGCCCAGCGCTTCTTCTTGAGCTTGGCGGCCTCGGGCACCAGCATCGCGACCTGCATGTAGGTCGAGGGGCGCAGGCGGTAGGTGTACTTGTTGCCGTTGCTCCAGACGATCTTGTCGGTGAGCGGCTCGGCAGCCAGGTAGAAGAATTTCTTTTGCTTGGCGAAGTCGGTGAGCGCCAGACCCGTGTTCGAGAGGAACGCGCCGGCCAGCACGTCGATCTTCTCGCGCGAGATGAGCTCTTCGGCCACGCGCACGGCATCGCCGGGGTTGGCGTTGTCGTCGCGGCTGATGAGCTCGATCTTCTTGCCGTTGATGCCGCCCTTGGCGTTGATCTCGTCGACCGCCAGTTCCATGCCCTTCTTGTAGGGCTCCAGGAAGGCGGGCTGCGCCTTGTAGCTGTTGATCTCGCCGATCTTGATCACGCCCTGCGCATGCGCGGGGACGAGAGCGGCGGTGGCCAGCGTGACGACGGAAGCGGCGCAGAAGACATGGCGCAATGGATTCATCGGGAAGCTCCTAGGGGTTCGAACAGAAAACACGTGTGCGGTGATGGTGATGACGGATCAGCGGAGGCCGTCTTCGCCCTTGATTTCGCTGGCTTGAAGCCCGCCGATGCGCGGCAACGGACGGCCGCTGTCGGTGACGGCCACGGCGACGACGATTTCGTTGGCGCGCGGCGCATCGGACACGCGGGCCTCGATGGCGTCGAAGTGGCTGCGCACGAAGGCGGCGTCTTTATGGCCGAGCGGCACGTCGATGGCGGTGCCGAGCGTGCCCTGCTTCTTGGCCGAAGGCACGAGCGCCGCGCCCTTCTCGACCGCCACGCGCAGCGGCGCGCCGAGCTTGGGGTGCAGGATCGCGGCCGCATGCTCGAGCTCGCCGCGCTCGCCGACGATGGCCGCCTTGCCGTAGCTCTGCGCCTGGCCGGGCTCGATGCCCAGCGCCTTCACGGCCTTCTGGCCGAGCAGCGCGCCGAGCTCTTCGCCGATCGCGATGAGCTCGTCCAGGTTCTCGCTGAAGCGGCCGGCATAGGGGTTCTCGATCACGGCGATGGCGACGGCGCGGCGCGTGGGCGGCGTCACGTCCTGGCCCATCTCTTTGCGGGTCTCATCGACCTGAATGACGAGCTTGCGGATGTTGGCGGTCATGTTCTGTGTGTTCCTTGTCTTGTCTCTGTGTGCGTGAGATCAGCGCAGGCCGTCCCACTTGCTGATGTCTTTCGCGAGCAGGCCGCCGACGCGGGCATGCACGCGGTAGCCGGTGCTCATCGCGAGGATGAAGACGATCTCGTCGGCCGCCGGCGCGCCGGGCACGCGCACCTCGATGGCATCGAACTGGCCGCGCACGTAGCTCGCGTTGATGTTGGTGAGCGGCACGTCGAGCGCGGCGCCGGGCGGGCCGACCTTCTTGGTCGAGGGCACGATGGAAAGCGCGTTGGCGGGCTGGCCGCTTTTTTCTTCGGCAACGCCCTGGGTGTAGGCCACGCGGCTGCCCTTCCAGCCAAGCAGTTCGCGCATCGCGTAGCCGCCGGGCACATGCCAGAGCGCACCGTGCTCCAGTTCGCCGTCGGCGCCGACGATGGCGCCCTTGCCGTAGGTGGCGATCTGCTCGAGCGGCACGTCCATCGCGGCGTGCAGCTGGTGCGCCATGTCCACGCCCACGGGGTCGAGCAGCGCCATCATCGGCAGGATGTCGGGCTCGTAGCGGCCCGCGAAGGGATTGGTCAGCACCGCGCCGATGGCACCGCGCACCAACGGGGTGTCGGCACGCGGTCCGAACTCGTGGTGGATGTGCTCGACATGGGTGAAGACGCGGCGGATTTCGATCATGGAAAAGAACCTTGAGAACTTTGCTTTTTCGTTAAGCAAATACTGAACCAACTGTTTTGGGCAGCACGGTCTGCAGCGACTTCGAGCATAAGGGCTCGACGAGTCGGAACTGCCCCTGACAAACGAGTAGAACGGCCCAGACGAGCCCCCCTTTTTGCAGGACCTTGGCGCAGATCGCGCCCGTATCGAGTGCGCTTTTGACCTGCGACGGTGCGAGCGGCGGCACGTCGACGGTGACCAGGGTGTCGCCCAGGTCGCTGTCGTCCTTGCATACGCTGGCGGGCTTGCGCTGGATGAGGCCGTCGTCCACATCGACGGCGTTGGCGATCACTGTCGCCGCCGCGTCGGCCTGCGCCGCGGTGGCGGCCAGGACCGTCACGCTGTCGGCGATGCCCAGCGAGAAGCTGCGCCCGCGCCAGCCGCTGGTGGCGACGCCGCGCACGGGCGCATCGGCATGCAGTTCGAACTGGCCGTCGGTGGTGAGCACGCTGCTGCTTTCGCGCCAGTCGAAGCGCGCGATGTCGGCGAACACGCCCACGCGCGCCGAGTGGCCGGGCGCCAGGTGCAGCGCGATGTCGCCGCCGTTGTTGATCCAGGCGCGCTCGATGCCGGGGCGGTCGTAGAAGGCGATGAGTTCCTGCGCCACCGAGCCGGCGACCGACGCCATCGGCGTGATGAACATCGGCGAGAACGCGGCGCACGCATCCCACATGCGCTGGCCGACGACGCCGCGCGGGCGCATCTTGTCGACCACCGGCAGGCGCAAGAGCGGCAACTCGCGCACCAGCTCGTCCAGCACATGGCCGAAGCGCGCCCACGCCGCATCGTGCGCGGCCGCGACGGCGTAGCGGTCGCCGTAGGCCTCGGCCACGATGTCGATCGGACCGTGGTTGAAGTGCCAGCGGTCGCCGTCGAGCGGGCTGCGTTGGGCGGACATGGTTCAGCCCAGCATGGGTGCGTGGCCCAGGGGCCACGGGTTGGCATCGTCCATGACGAGCCACTGGCGCGCGAGCGGTGCGCCGTCTTCCTGCCATGCACCGCACGCGAGCGCCTGCTCGAGCGAGAAGATGTGTTCCATGTGGCCGCCGAGCGCCTCGTAGTCGTCGCGCCGCATGCTGAATTCGATCGGCGCGACGATGGCCGGCGTGGGCACGGTGCCGAAGCTGTTGTCGGGCATGCGCATGACGTCGGCCATCACGGTGATGCCGCCGCCGGGCCACACATAAGCGGGCGCGCCGCCGCAGGTGACGTTGACCAAGGCGCGCTTGATGGCGCGCGTCAGCAGCACCGGGTTTTCGGTGACGCCGGCGCGCAGGCTCCCGCCGGCACCGCCGAGGAACAGCACGGTGCACAGCGACGGCTCGCAGTTCTCGCCGATGCGATCGACGATGCGCCTCACTTCGGCGGGCATGTCCTGTTCGACGGGCTTGAGCGCGTCGTCGAGCACGTACCACTGCGCGTGCTCGCCGGTGGTCGAAGTCATCAAGAGCCGAAGGCCCGGGCGCGCGACGCCCTCTTCCCAGCCCTCGATGATCGCCAGCGGATCGGCGATGTCGGTGCCGCCCCAGCCGTTGCCCGGGTTCGCCACCTGGAAGTAGCGCCCCGGCGTGGACTTGCGCCCCAGCATCTGGATGCCCGAGGGCGCCATGTCCAGGCACCGGCCGGCCTGGTGCTCGGTGAGCACGCCGGTGATGTGGTCGTCCACCACCACCACCTCGTCGGCCACGCCCGCGAACTGGCGCGCGAAGATGCCGACCGCCGCGGAGCCGCAGCCCACGCGCATGCGCTGCTCTTCGACGCCGTTGACGATGGGCGCCTTGCCCGCCTGAATGACGAGCGTGGAGCCGCCGTCGATGGTGCACTCCACCGCCTTCTTGTTGCCCAGGAACTGCATGAGCTCGGCCGTCATGCGGCCTTCCTTCTTGCTGCCGCCGGTGAGGTGGTGCACGCCGCCCAGCGAGAGCATCTGCGAGCCGTATTCGGCCGTGGTGACGTGGCCCACGACCTCGCCGCGGTAGCGCACGTTGGCCTGCTCGGAGCCCAGGAACCGGTCGGTGTCGATCTTCACCTTGAAGCTGCAGTAGCTGAAGATGCCTTCGGTGACGACGGTGACCATGTCCACGCCACGGGCCTTGGAGGCCACGATGAACGGGGCGGGCTTGTAGTCGGGATAGGTGGTGGAGGAGCCCACGCCGGTGACGAACACTTCGTCGGCGTGCAGCAGGTCGCCATTCCAGTCGGGGGTACCCGCCTCGATCACTTCGCTCTTTTCCGCGGCCGGGCGGTCGAAGGGCACGAGCGCAGGCGCATCGCTTGCGATCTCGCGGCGCAAGAGCACGACCGGGTCCACGCGCACCAGCACGCCTTCGCGGTTCGCATAGCGGTCGCAGGCGCCGGTGCGGCCGTCGGAGATCTGGCACAGCACCGGGCAGGCGTTGCACTCGACCTTGGCGGTGCTCATCTTCTCGTTGCGCGGCGGCGCCTTGCCGAAGGCGCTCGCGCCGGCTTCGGCGACCACCGGCATGTCCATGCCGGGCATTCCGTCTGTCTTGGTGTGTTCGGTCATCGGGGCGATCTCGTGGGCGGTGTTCGGTTGTGTGGGAGAGGCAATCCGGTCCAGTCGGGGTTTGCAACAAACGTGCCGTCTGCCCGCTTGTGCGCCGTCTTCCGTTTGTGTAGCATTCCCTACACTTTCATGTTGCATTCACTACATTGAAGATCAATGTAGCAAACAGGCCCGATGCTTGCAATGGTGTTTTCTCGCGGTGTTCATCGGGGTTTTTCCGACCAACGACAATGGAGGGTTCGCAGCCGGCCGACGGCTCGCGCACCACGGGTGTGCACCTCGGCGCAGCCAGCCTCCCCTCTTTCTGTCATCAACCAACTCTTGAGTTCCGTATGAGTGCATTCAGCGAAGAACGCGTCCTGAGCGTCCACCACTGGACCGACCGCCTGTTCACCTTCACCACCACGCGCGATCCGGCGCTGCGCTTCTCGAACGGTCATTTCACGATGATCGGGCTGAAGGTCAACAACAAGCCCCTGCTGCGCGCCTACAGCATCGTGAGCCCGAACTACGAGGAGCACCTGGAGTTCCTGAGCATCAAGGTGGAAGAAGGCCCGCTCACCTCCAAGCTGCAGCACATCCAGGTGGGCGACACCATCATCGTGGGCCGCAAGCCCACGGGCACGCTGCTGATCGACTACACGCTGCCGGCCAAGCGCCTGTACCTCTTCGGCACGGGCACCGGCCTCGCACCGTTCATGAGCATCATCCGCGACCCGGACACCTACGAGAAGTTCGAACAGGTCATCCTGGTGCACGGCGTGCGCCAGGTCGACGAGTTGGCCTATCACGACCTGGTGACCGACCACCTGCCCAAGCACGAGATCCTGGGCGAGATGATCGAAAAGCAACTGCTCTACTACCCGACCGTCACGCGCGAAGAGTTCCGCAACCAGGGCCGCATCACCGACCTCATCGAGAGCAACAAGCTCACCGACGACCTGGGCCTGCCGCCGCTCAATGTCGAGGAAGACCGCGTCATGCTGTGCGGCAGCCCGGGCCTCCTGGTGGACCTGAAGCACATCCTGGAGAAGCGCGGCTTCAAGGAAGGCAACACGAGCACGCCCGGCGACTTCGTCGTCGAACGCGCCTTCGCCGAGAAGTAAGCCGAAGACGCCGCGCGCACGATGGCCGACAGCCGCACCGCATCGAAGCCCAAGCCCCAGCGCCGCACCGGCGTGCGCGAGGCCGCGGCGCAGGCCACGCGCGACAGCATCCTGAAGTCGGCGACCAAGGTGTTCGCCAAGTACGGCTACGACGGCGGCAGCGTGGAGAAGATCTCCAAGGCGGCCAAGTCGTACGACCGGATGATCTACTACTACTTCGGCAGCAAAGAGGGCCTGTTCATCGCGGTGCTCGAAGGCATCTACCAGCGCATGGACGATGCCGAGGCAGCGATCGCACTCGATGCGAGCCGCCCCGTGGAAGCGCTCACCGAAGTCATCCGCTTCGTGCTCGGCTACTACCGCAAGAACCCCGAGTTCGTGACGCTCTTGAACACCGAGAACCTGCACAAGGGCCGGCACATTTCCAAGTCGCTGCGGGCGCGCGAATACTCGTCGCGCGCGGTGGCGATCATCGAGGAAATTCTGGCGAGCGGCTCGGCGCAGGGCCTCTTCCGCCGGGACCTGGTGGCGCGCGACATCTATCTGCTGATCGCCTCCACCGGCTATTTCTATACCTCCAACCGGCACACGCTCACCGCCTTCCTCGGCGAGCCGCTGGAGTCGCCCGAGGCGGTCACGCATTGGGAAGATTTCGTGATCGAGACCGTGCTGCGCACCGTGCGCGCGGACGACATACAAGACAACACCCCACCCCACGACGAGGACACCACGAAATGGCAGAAATCGCAGCCGGCGCAAAGTCGGGCAAGGTCGTCATAAAGAACATCGGGCTCTTGCTCTCGGGCGACATCGACAAGCCCATCCTGGACGCCGACACCATCGTGGTGAACGACGGCCTGATCGTCGCGGTCGGCAAGGAAAAGGACTGCGACCTCGAAGGCGCGAAAACCGTCATCGACGCGAAGAAGACCTGCGTCGCGCCCGGCCTCATCGACAGCCACGTGCACCCGGTGTTCGGCGACTGGACGCCGCGCCAGGGCCAGATCGGCTGGATCGATTCCACAATGCACGGCGGCGTGACCACCATGATCTCGGCGGGCGAAGTGCACCTGCCGGGGCGCCCCAAGGACATCGTGGGCCTGAAGGCGTTGGCCATCACCGCGCAGCGCGCGTTCGACAACTTCCGCCCCGGCGGCGTGAAGGTGCTGGCCGGCGCGCCGGTCATCGAGAAGGGCATGGTCGAGAGCGACTTCAAGGAGCTCGCCGAAGCCGGCGTGGGCCTCCTGGGCGAAGTGGGCCTGGGCTCGGTGAAGGCCGGCTACGAGGCCAAGGAGATGGTGGCGTGGGCGCGCAAGTACGGCATCCAGAGCACGATCCACACGGGCGGCCCGTCGATCCCGGGCTCGGGCCTGATCGACAAGGACGTGGTGCTCGAAGCCGACGCCGACATCATCGGCCACATCAACGGCGGCCACACCTCGCTGCCCGAGGCGCATGTGTGCGAGCTGTGCGAGAAGAGCTCGCGCGCGATCGAGATCGTGCACAACGGCAACGAGAAGGTCGCCATCGCGGCGGCCAAGGCCGCGCTCGAACTGAAATGCCCGCACCGCGTGATCCTGGGCACCGACGGGCCCGCGGGCTCGGGCGTGCAGCCGCTGGGCATCCTGCGCATGGTGGCGATGCTGTCGTCCATCGCGAACATTCCGGCCGAGCTGGTGTTCTGCTTCGCGACGGGCAACACCGCGAAGATCCGCAAGCTGAACTGCGGCCTTGTCGAAGTGGGCCGCGATGCCGACTTCGTCTTCATGGACCGCGCGCAGCATTCGCCCGCGCCGGGTCTCCTCGAGAGCGTGCAGCTGGGCGACATTCCGGGCGTGGGCATGGTGATGATCGACGGCATCGTGCGCTGCGGCCGCAGCCGCAACACGCCGCCCGCGACGGAGATTCCGGTGGTGGCGTCGGGCGGGCACTGAAGCGCGGGGTGGCCCGGGGTGCGCGTGGCGCTCAGGCGCCGGGCTTCGACTTGAAGATCAGGTAGCGCGCCGACAGGAAGTTCACGACCAGTCCCGCGCAGCTGCCCGCGGCCACGCCCGCCGCGGGCGCCCAGGGGCTGGTGACCCAGTGCAGCACCAGCACATACGCGCTGTAGTTGAAAACCAGGCCGCCCAACATGGTGAAGAGATAGCCGAGGTATTCGCGCAGGATGGGGACATCGGCGCTGCGGTCGCTGAAGGTGTAGCGGCGGTTCAGCGCCCAGGTGGCGGTGGCGGCCGCCAGGAACGACAGCACGCGCGCGCCATACCAGCCCAGGAGCGGCGCGAGCAGGTACAGCACCGTCACATCGACCACGTAGCCGATCACCCCCACCAGGCCGAACGACAGGAGCTCGCGCCCGAGCTTCATTTCAAGGCGCTGCGGGTGGTGCTGCGACTGCAGTTGCGCACGCCCGGAATCGCCAGGTAGCGCAGCCGCTTGGCCTCCCTGCGGCCGAGCGTCACGGCGTGCATCACCACGCCGCACACGATCGAGAGCATCGCGCCCAGCATCGCGCCGGTGGCCAGCACCGCCGTGGGGAGCCGGGGCACCAGGCCGGTGTGCATGTAGGTGACCACCAGAGGCACGACCAGCGCGATCGCGCCCGCCGCGAGCAGCGCAGCGATGATCGAGAAGAACTGCAGCGGCCGCTCGCTCACGAAGAGCTTGCAGATGGTCTTGAGGATGCGCCAGCCGTCGCGGTAGGTCGAGAGCTTGCTGTGCGAGCCCTCGGGGCGCGTGCTGTAGGCGGTGCTTTCCTCGGCCCAGGGCATGCGCAGCTCCAGCGCGTGCACGGTGAGTTCGGTCTCGATCTCGAAGCCGCGCGAGAGCGCCGGGAACGACTTCGCATAGCGACGCGAGAACACGCGGTAGCCCGAGAGCATGTCGGTGAGGCCCCCGCCGAAGAGCTGCACCACGGCGCCCGTGAGCATGCGGTTGCCCAGGCGATGGCCCGCGCGGTAGGTGAGCGCGTTCTGCCCGTCGTCGATGCGGTTGCCCACCACCATGTCCAGGTTGCCGTCGACCAGCCGCTGGATGAGGCGCGGCGCCGCGGCCGTGTCGTAGGTGGCGTCGCCATCGACCATCACGTAGATGTCGGCCTCCACGTCGGCGAACATGCGCCGCACCACGTTGCCTTTGCCCGGCGCGGCCACGTGCGTGACGATGGCGCCGGCCGCGCGCGCGACGGCGGCGGTGTCGTCGGTCGAGTTGTTGTCGAACACGTGGATCTCGGCGTCGGCCGGCAGCGCCGCGCGGAACCCCTCGACCACCTGGCGGATGGCCAGCGCCTCGTTGAAGCACGGAATGACCGCGGCAATGCGCGGCGCGGCGCGCGGTCGGCTCACGGTGTCGTCGGCGTCATTCATGGTGCGGTCGGAAGGATACGGTAGGCCCGGCTGCCGTCTTGCGCGAACAGCGGGGCGAAGTGGGTGTCGAAGCCGGCGCGGGTCGCCAGCGTCGGCGCCAGGTGGTCGGGCATGACGATGGCGGTGAAGCCCAGCTTGCCGAGCTTGCGCGCCATGTCGCCGGGCGGCAGCAGCAAAAAGTCGGCATAGCGCCACGGGCCGAGCGTGTCGCCCCAGATCGGATTCGGGCCGTAGTAGATCGCTTCGTTCAGCGCGATCTGGTAGACGCGGCCGGTCGGGTTGCGGCGCAGGTAGTCCATGACGGCATAGCCCGGCACGTGCTGGCGCAGGAACGCCTCGCGCGTCTCGGGCGTGGGCGAAACCATCGCGACCTTGCCCGCGGTCTGCCGCACCGACACCGCCGCGAGCACGGCCAACAGCAGCACGACCACCCAGTCGCCGATGCGCGCCGCACTGCGCCGGTTGGTGAGCTCGGGCACGCCTTCTGCGGCGGCCGCCTTCATGCCGAAGAGGCGACGCACGCCCGCCGCGATCCAGCCGAACAGCACCTGCCAGCCGATGGCGGCCGTCATCGCGAGCAGCGGGAACGAGGCCGTGAGGTACCGCGGATAGCGCGAGGTCACGACCCACACGGCCAGCGAATAGAAGCAGAACCAGCCCGCGGCGCGCACCGCGGCCGAGCGCTTCCACAAGGCGCCGAAGGGCGCGAGGAACACCGACCAGATCAGCGCGTTCGGCATCTCGGCGTGGTCGCGCACGTCGGCCAGTTGCTGCACGTAGTCGGCCGGAATCCACTCGCTGAAGCCGAACACGCGCGCGCCGATCGGGTTGAACGGATCGCCGGTCATGACGGCATTGCGCGCATACCAGTAGATGCACGGAATGAGAAAGCACACGAGCGCGAGCGCCCAGGCCTTGGGCCGGCGCTCATGCCACACGACGAACAGCGCCACCAGCGGCATGAAGACCAGCGCCTGGTACTTGGAGCCCGCCGCCACGCCCAGGCAGAAGGCGGCAAGCCCGAGCCAGCGCATGCCGCTGTGCACCGGCTGCGATTCACGCCACCACCACAGCGACACGCAGGCCGTGAGCACGAAGAGCGCCACGCCCATGTCGATCAGCGCGTTCGAGTAATCGCCCAGCCCCAGCCAGATCGCCGCGCCGATACAGGCGGTGAGCCGGTTGGCGTGCAGCATGCCCAGGCGATAGATCATCACCACCGAGAGCCCGCCCGCCAGCGCGTTCAGGAAGTGCGGCAGCACGTCGTCGCCCACCTGCAATGCAGCGGCGTAGAGCAGGTTGTAGTTGTACGGAAACCAGGGGTAGCGCAGCCATTCGTGGATGCCCAGCGAGCCCTGCTGCGCGACTTCGCGTGCATAGGGCAGGTGGTACATCAGCTCGTCGAAGGCGGCCGGCGGGGCGAGCGGCGCGACCAGCGCGGGCAGCGCGACCAACGCCAGCGCCACCATCGCGATGCGGTCGAAGTAGGTCCACGGCACGGCGACGGCGCTCGCGTTCAGGGCGCGCCGCTCGCGCAGCCAGGCGGGCAACTGCAGCGCGGCGACGACGACGCCCGCGGCAACCACCGCCAGCGTGGCGCCGAGCTTGAACACGCCGAAGATCGCCAGCACCTGGAACGCGCAGATGAAGAGCCCGACGCCGAGCGCCGTGGCCACCGCGCCTTCGAGCCATGCATCGCGGCGCGGCGGCGGTGCCAGGCGGGCCAGCACGCCGCGCCCCCACCCCCAGCAGCTGACGATGAAAACCACGAGTGCCGCGTAGTGCGCGGCTGCAAACATCAGCTTCTGAATAACAACTCCCGGTGCCGGTCGGCCACGCCGGCCGGCAGGTTCAAAGGTTGGGCGCCAGCAGGCGCTCCAGGACGGACTCGCTCTCCTTGCGCCGCGCGGCCTGGTCCTGCAACTGGTCGTGCCCGATCTTGCCGACGTTGAAGTACGTCGCGTCGGGGTGGCTCAGGTAGAAACCGCTGACGCTGGCGGCGGGCATCATAGCGAGGCTTTCCGTCAGGGTCATGCCAATGTCCGCGCAGTTCAGAAGGTCGAACATCGGGCCCTTCACGCTGTGGTCCGGGCAGGCCGGGTAGCCGGGCGCGGGGCGGATGCCGCGGTACTTCTCGCCGATCATGTCCTCGTTGCTGAGGCTCTCGTCGTGCGCGTAGCCCCAGAGGTCGGTGCGCGCACGGTGGTGCAGCGATTCGGCAAAGGCCTCGGCCAGCCGGTCGGCCAGGGCCTTCAACATGATGGCCGAGTAGTCGTCCAGGTCGTCGATGAAGTACTTCTCTTTTTTCTCGACGCCCAGGCCCGCGGTGACTGCGAACACGCCCACGTAGTCCGCGAGGCCGCTGTCCTTGGGCGCGACGAAGTCGGCCAGGCAGCGGCTGGGGCGCATCACGCCGTCGATCGCCTGCTTTTCGGTCTGCTGGCGCATGCCGTACCAGGTGAGCGCGACTTCGCTGCGCGTCTCGTCGGTGTAGAGCTCGATGTCGTCGTCGTTCACCGTGTTGGCGGGCCAGAAGCCGACGATGCCGCTCGCGCTGAGCCAGCGGCCTTCGATCAGGCGCTTCAACATGCGCTGGCCGTCGGCGTACACGCGCACGGCTTCCGTGCCGACGACTTCGTCCTTCAGGATCGCGGGGAACGGGCCGGCCAGGTCCCAGGTCTGGAAGAACGGGCCCCAGTCGATGTACTTGGCGAGCTCGGTGAGGTCGAAGTTCTTGAACACGCGACGGCCGATGAACTTCGGCACGGGCGGCGTGTAGTTCGTCCAGTCGATGGGCGTCTTGTTGGCGCGCGCCTTGGCCAGCGGCCACATCGGCACCTGCTTCTTGTTGGCGTGCTGCGTGCGCACCTTCTCGTAGTCGGCATTGATCTCGTCGATGTACGCGGTGGCCTGGTCGGAGAGCAGCGACTGCGCCACGCTCACGCTGCGCGACGCATCGGGCACGTAGACCACGGGGCCTTCGTAATGCGGCGCGATCTTCACGGCCGTGTGCACGCGGCTGGTGGTGGCGCCGCCGATCATGAGCGGGATCTTCTTGATGCGGAAATGGTCGTCGCGCTGCATCTCGCCGGCCACGTACTGCATCTCTTCCAGGCTCGGCGTGATGAGGCCCGAGAGGCCCACGATGTCCGCGCCCTCGACCTTGGCGCGCGCCAGGATCTCGTGGCACGGGACCATCACGCCCATGTTCACCACTTCGAAGTTGTTGCACTGGAGCACGACGGTCACGATGTTCTTGCCGATGTCGTGCACGTCGCCCTTCACCGTGGCGATGATGATCTTGCCCTTGGTGCGCACGTCGCGGCCGGCGGCCTCGTCGCGCAGCTTTTCTTCCTCGATGTAGGGCAGCAGGTGGGCCACGGCGGACTTCATCACGCGCGCCGACTTGACCACCTGCGGCAGGAACATCTTGCCGGCGCCGAACAGGTCGCCCACGATGTTCATGCCGTCCATGAGCGGGCCTTCGATCACGTGCAGCGGACGGCCGCCCCTGGCCAGGATCTGCTGGTAGGCCTCTTCGGTGTCTTCGACGATGAAGTCGGTGATGCCGTGCACCATGGCGTGCGAGAGGCGCTGGTTGACGTGCACCGGGTGCTCGGGCGTGCCGCGCCATTCGAGGCGCTTGCTCTCGTCCTTGGCGCCGCTCTTGGCGGTCTCGGCGACTTCCACGAGGCGTTCGCCAGCGTCCGGACGGCGGTTGAGCACCACGTCTTCCACGCGCTCGCGCAGTTCGGGCTCCAGGTCGTCGTACACGCCCACCATGCCCGCGTTGACGATGCCCATGTCCATGCCCGCCTTGATCGCGTGGTACAGGAACACGGTGTGGATCGCTTCGCGCATCGGGTCGTTGCCGCGGAAGCTGAAGCTCACGTTCGACACGCCGCCCGACACCTTGGCGCCCGGCAGGTTCTCCTTGATCCAGCGCACCGCGTTGATGAAGTCGACCGCGTAGTTGTCGTGCTCCTCGATGCCGGTGGCGATGGCGAAGATGTTCGGGTCGAAGATGATGTCCTCGGGCGCAAAGCCCACCTCGTCCACCAGGATGCGGTAGGCGCGCTCGCAGATCTCGACCTTGCGCTCGTAGGTGTCGGCCTGGCCCTTCTCGTCGAAGGCCATCACCACGGCGGCGGCGCCGTAGCGCTTCACGAGCTTGGCCTCGTGCTTGAACTTGTCCACGCCCTCCTTCATGGAGATGGAGTTGACGATGCCCTTGCCCTGGATGCAGCGAAGGCCCGCCTCGATCACCTCCCACTTGGAGCTGTCCACCATCACCGGCACGCGCGCGATGTCGGGCTCGCTGGCAATGAGGTTCAGGAAGCGGACCATCGCGACCTTGCTGTCCAGCATGGCCTCGTCCATGTTGATGTCGATCACCTGGGCGCCGTTCTCCACCTGCTGGCGCGCGACGGCCAGGGCCTCTTCGAACTGGCCGTTCAGGATCATCCGCGCGAAGGCCTTGGAGCCGGTGACGTTGGTGCGCTCGCCGATGTTGACGAACAGCGTCCCCGCGCCGATGGCGACCGGCTCGAGGCCGGACAGCTTCATGGGGGGAACGGCAATTTGGGGGGTCTGGGCCATGGGCTCACCTGCGAAAGGAACAAACAGGCGAGCGTCGTTTTGAAATCCCAAGCCTGACGGCCCGCCTGGCGGACCGCTGCAACGCTCCTTGGGAGGGGATGGATTTTAAGGGCGTTCGCCCGCTCCCGCGGGAAAGCCCTATGCAGGCCTCCCAGGCACCCCCCACAGAATGCGGGCGCGCAATTCGTCGAAGAACGAACGTTCGTGTTTTTATTTGAAAACAAAGGAATGAACATATGCCAAGAAAGAGGAATTCGAGGCTGCTGCGCCTCACCGCCCGCCCGGTCTGCGCCGCACTGCTCTTCGGCCTTTTGGGGACGACCACGCTGAGCCAGGCGGCCATCACCGACACCCCCACGCAGGTCCAGGCCCGGGTGACGTCCAGCGAAGCGAAGACGAAGAACCCGATCGTGCTGGTGCACGGCCTCTTCGGCTTCGACAACGTGCTGGGCATCGACTACTTCTATCGCATCCCCGAGAGCTTGGCCGGCGCGGGCGCCAAGGTGTACGTGGCCCAGGTCTCGGGCGCCAACAGTTCCGAGATCCGCGGCGAGCAGCTGATCCAGGAGCTGAAGAACCTGCGGGCGCTCTCGGGCAACCCGTCGCTCAAGTTCAACCTCATCGGCCATTCGCAGGGCGCGCCCACCGCGCGCTACGTGGCGGCGGTGGAGCCCGGGCTGGTCGCCTCGGTCACCTCCGTGGGCGGTGCCAACGGCGGCTCGAAGGTGGCCGACATCCTGCGCAGGATTCCCGAGGGCAGCGTCTCCGAGGCGGTGGTCGCCGAGACGCTGCGCCTGGCGATGCTGCTGCTGGGCGCCCTCTCGGGCAAGGACCCGAGCGAGCTGCCCGAGGTGCCGTTGAACGCGCTCAGCTCGCTCACCACCGCGGGCGGCGCGGCCTTCGACAAGAAATTTCCGCAGGGCCGCCCGGCCCCCGGCGCCTCGTGCGACGTGAAGAGCGGCCCGGCCGAGGCGAACGGCGTGCGCTACTACTCGTGGTCCGGCGTGCAGCCGCTCACCAACGCGTTCGATGCGAGCGACGTGGCGATGGGCGGGCTGAGCCTCATCGCCTTCGGGGGCGAGACCAACGACGGCCTGCTGGCCGTGTGCAGCACCCGCCTGGGCACGCACCTGGGCGACTACCGCCAGAACCACCTGGACGAGGTCAACCAGCTTTTCGGCCTGACCTACATCGGGCTGTGGACGCTGTTCGAGAAGAAGCCGGTGCAGCTCTTCCAGGAGCAGGCGGCGCGCTTGAAGAGCGCGGGCCTCTGACGATGCGGCACGCCTCCTCGTGAAAAAGGCCAGACCGCTGCAGCTCGGTGCGATGGCGGGCGCCGCGGCGCTCGCCATCCTCGGCGGATGGTGGCTGGTGGACGGGCTGCCGCCGGCCGACGCCCCCGAGACGGTGGTGGCGACTTCCGCCGCCGCCGGCCCGGGTGGCACGGTCGGCGCAGTGCCGGCAGCGCAGCCGATCGGCGACGCCCGCCCCGCCCCCGATGCCATGCTGAACCCCTCGCTCATCCTCGTCTTCGAGAGCGTGCTCGCCGAGGCGCAGGCCACCGGCAAGGCGGCCTTCATGGCGATGGCGCCCGCCCTGCTCGCCAAGCGCCTGCCGGCCGAACTGGTCGCGCGCGCGATGGGCCTGCTGGAGCGCTACGTCGACATGCAGGAGGCCATGCAGGCCCTGCCACCGCCCGATGGCGGCGACCCCGCATCGCTGCGCAAGACCATCGAGGCGCGCGCCGAAGTGCGGCGCCGGTACTTCGCGCCCGAGGAAATCGAAGGCCTCTTCGGCGACGAGATCCGCCAGGACATCCTCATGGCCGAGAAGATGGCGCTCGCCCGAGACGCCAACCTCACGCCCGAAGAGCGCGCGGCCGCCGCGCAGCGCCGCGAGGAGGCCCTGCTCACGCCCGAACAGCGCGAGCAGCGCCGCGCCTTCACCGCGCAGGTCGACGTGCAGCGCCAGACCGACGCCATGGACGCGCGCGGCGCGAGCGCCCAGGAGCGCTTTGCCGAACGCAGCGCCGCCTACGGCTACGAAGCGGCCCGCCAGCTGGCCGCGCTGGACCAGGAAAACCGGGACTGGAACAGCCGCCTCGACCAGTACGCCAATGCGCCCCCGGAGCAGCAGGAGCAGCTGCGCGAATCGCTCTTCAACGAACGCGAGCGCCTGCGCCTGGCCGGCGCGCTGGCGCTGCGGGGGTCACGGTCTACGCCGTCTGGGCCGAGCCCATCGCCGAACGCGGCAGGCCAAACACCCGGTCGAAGCCCCAGTTGAAGACGAAGGTGTAGACCAGGAAGAACACCACCAGGCCCAGGTCCATCACCAGCGCCTGCCAGAGCGAAACGCCCAGGCCCCAGGCGAACATCGGCACCAGGAACGCGATCAGCCCGCCCTCGAAGCCGATGGCGTGGGCGATGCGGCGGCGCACGCTGCGCCCGCGCACGGCCTGGCGCGATTCCCAGCGCTCGAAGAGCGCGTTGAAGATCAGGTTCCAGATCACCGCGACGACCGAGGCCGCCACCGCCAGCACGCCGGAATGGCCGAGCCCCGCGTCCGTCATCAGGGCCAGGCCGGCGCTGGCGCACACGATGGCGATCCCTTCGTACAGGGAGATGTAGACGACACGACGCTGGAGCCCTTGCATGACTTTTCCTCTTGAACTTGAATACGATGGATGGACTTTATTTGCTATTTACTGATATAAATAGTCATCTTATTTCAATTAAATTGATAGATCGGACGCCATGGCCTTCTCCAGCGACAACGTCGAGGTGTTCCTGGCCGTGATCGACCACGGCTCCTTCTCGGCCGCCGCGCGGGCGCTGCACAAGGTGCCCTCGGCCGTGAGCATGGCCATCGCGGGCCTGGAAGCCGAGCTTGACCTGCCCCTGTTCGACCGCAAGGGCCGCGAGCCCCAGCCCACCGCCGCCGCGCGTTCGCTGGAGCCGCAGGCGCGGATGCTCGCGGCGCAATTGAAGCAGCTGCAGGTGCAGGCGCTCGCGCTGACCCAGGGGCTGGAAAACCGCCTGACGCTGGCGATTGCGCCCGAGCTCCTGGCCGCGCCCTGGAGTGGCCCGCTCGCCGAACTCGCGCAGGAATACCCGCTGCTGCAGGTCGAGGTGCTGGCCGCGCCGCAGGCCGACGCGCTGGCGCTGCTGCACAGCGGCCGCGCACAGCTGGCGCTGGTGTTCGAGCGCCCGAGCCTGGACGGCCGCGAGGGTTTCCAGGAAGTGGGCAGCGACACGATGGTGGCCGTGATGGCGCCCGATCACCCGGCGCTCGTCGCGGCGGCCGGCGAACGGCTGCGGGAAGAGCACCTCACGAACACGCGCCAGATCGTCGTCGCCGGCCGCGACCTGGCCACCAGCGATCCGCGCTTCGTGTTCGCGCGTCACGTCTGGCGCACCGACAATGCGCTGGCCGCGCTGAGCCTGATCACCGCCGGTCTCGGCTGGGGGTGGCTCCCGCGCAATTTCGCGCGGCCGCACGTGGCGGCGGGCGCGCTGGTCGAGATTCCGTTCGAGAACCTCAGCAACGGCCTCGACCTGTGGGTCGATGTGGTGTGGTCGAGGGAGCGCCCGCTGGGGCTGGGCGCGCAGCGCTTCGTGGCGCTGATCGCGCGCGACCGGCAGGCGGCCGCGCACGCGCCGAAGGATTCGGCGCCGTGAGTGGGTGATCGACGAGTGCGCTGAAGCGATCGCACCGATGGGGTGCCTTGCGCAGCGAAATCAAGGAGGAGGCCGCAGGCCGGGGGACATTCGCGGAGCAAGGCACCCCGTCGGTGTGATCGCTGCCCTGAACGATCCGTCCCACGCGCCCCGACCTCACAACGCTCAGGGCGCAGGCTTCGGTGGCGGCAGCATCAACACCATTTGCGTGATCGCGTACTCGCAATCGCGCGTGCCACGCAGGCAGTAGGCGGCCGTCGGCGCGACGTCGAAGATGGCGGGCGGCAGATCCGGGCAGGCCACGGCGATCTTGCCGGGGGTCGGCACGCTGACCTTGCAGTCGGGGCGCGCACCGGCGATGCGGTCGGACAGCAGCGTGTCCCACGACGGCGGCTTGCCGGTGTCGCCGCAGCCTCCCGCGAGCGCCGACACCAGGAGCGCGAATCCCGCGAAGCGGGGGGCGGCACCGCGCATCGGGTGCGCCGGTTCAGGCGGCTTCGCTGTAGAAGCCGGCGGCGTTGTTCAGAAGGCGTCCGGGCACCGGGGCCACGGCACGGCCGATCGCCGCGATGTGGTCCGGCGTCGTGCCGCAGCAGCCGCCCACGATGTTCACCAGCCCCTCGGCCGCGAACTCGTGCAAGAGGCGCGAGGTGACATCGGGCGTCTCGTCGAAACCGGTGTCGCTCATCGGGTTGGGCAGGCCCGCGTTCGGGTAGCAGCTGATGAAGGTGTCGCCCGCCACGCGCGCGAGCTCCTGGATGTAGGGGCGCATCAGCGCCGCGCCCAGCGCGCAGTTCAGGCCGATGGCCAGCGGCCGCGCGTGCCGCACGCTGTGCCAGAACGCGGTGACGGTCTGGCCGCTCAGGATGCGGCCGGAGGCGTCGGTCACCGTGCCGCTGATGATCAGCGGCAGGCGCTCGCCGCTGTTGTCGAAGTACTCGTCCACCGCGAAGAGCGCGGCCTTGGCGTTGAGCGTGTCGAAGATCGTCTCGACCAGGATCACGTCGGCGCCGCCTTCGACCAGCGCCTCGGTCTGCTCGTAGTAGGCGGCGCGCAGCGATTCGAAATCGACATTGCGCGCGCCCGGGTCGTTCACGTCGGGGCTGATGCTCGCGGTCTTGGGCGTCGGGCCGAGGGCGCCGGCCACGAAGCGCGGCTTGTCGGGGGTGCTGAACTTGTCGCAGGCCGCGCGCGCGAGCTTGGCGGATTGGAGGTTCATCTCGCGCGCCAGGTGCGCCATCTTGTAGTCCTCCTGCGCGATGGTGGTCGCGCCGAAGGTGTTGGTCTCGATGAGGTCGGCGCCCGCCGCGAGGTAGCCCTCGTGGATGTCGGAGATCACGTCGGGCCGGGTGAGCGAGAGCAGCTCGTTGTTGCCCTTCACGTCGCGCTCGAAGTCCTTGAAGCGCTCGCCGCGGTACTGTTCCTCGGTGAGCTTGAAGCGCTGGATCATCGTGCCCATGGCGCCATCGAGGATGGCAATGCGCTTTTCGAGGATGCCGGCCAGAGCCTGGCCGCGGGTATAGATGACGGGCTTCATAACCTCCGATTGTAGAAAAGGAGGCTTGCCCTGCCGCCCGTCAGTGCTTTGCCGGCCCCTCGACGAAGGCCAGCACCGCCTCGATCATCCGCCGCACATGCGGCTGCACGCCGGCCGCCACCTCGGGCAGATAGTCGAAGGGCAGCTTCTCCTGCATGTAGCTCGACTGCGTCATCTCCAGCTGCACCGCGTGCACGCCGCCGGCCGGGTTGCCGTACTGGCGCGTGATGTGGCCGCCCTTGAAGCGGCCGTTGAGGACGCCCGTGTAGCCCGTGGCCGATTCGGCGATGCCGAGCACCGTGGCGGCCAGCGCCGGGTCGCAGCTCGTGCCGTTGCCGGTGCCCAGGTTCAGGTCGGGCAGCTTGCCTTCGAAAAAGCGCGGCAGCACCGAGCGGATCGAGTGCGCATCCCACAGCGCGATGGTGCCGTGCTCGGCCTTCAGGCGGTCGAGCTCGGCCTGCAGCTGGCGGTGGTACGGGTGCCAGATCGCGTCGCGGCGCTGGGCCACTTCTTCGTCGTTCGGCAGGTCGTCGCTCGATGCGTAGACCGGCGTGTCGTCGAAGGTGTCGACCGGGCACAGGCCGGTGACGCTCTGGCCCGGGTAGAGGCTCGCGCCATCCGGTGGACGGTTCAGGTCGATCACGTAGCGCGAGTGCGTGGCCACGAGCACCGAGGCGCCGAGTTCGTCGGCGAAGTCGTAGAGCCTCTCGAGGTGCCAGTCGGTGTCGGGCACATGGCGCGCCTCGTCGGTGAGGCGCGCGGCCAGCGCGGGCGGCACGTGGGTGCCGACGTGCGGCATCGAGATCAGCAGCGGGCGCGTGCCCTGGCGGAAACGGAATGCCGGTTCGGCGGTGGTGAAGGCCATGGTGGTTTCAGTCCTGAAGGAGTTGGGTGCGCGCCGCCACGAAGGCGGACGCGGATTCGGCGTGCAGCGTGTGGCGTCCGGCCGAGACGCGCTCGCGGCCGGCCACCCACACGGTGTCGATGGCAGAGGTGCGGTGGCTCGCGAAGACATGCGCCGAAAGCATGTCGGGCGCGGGCAGACCTTGCAGCGCAACGTGCGCCGCATCGAGCACGATGAAGTCGGCCTGCTGCCCCGCGGCGAGCCCGCCGGTCGCGCGGCCCGAGGCCTGCGCGCCGCCCTGCACTGCTTCGAGCGTGAGCGCCGTGGCGACATGCGGCTGCGCCGCGCTCGCGCCGACGTTGCGCTGGCGCTTGGCCAGGCGCTGGCTGTATTCGAGCATCAGCAGTTCTTCGGCCGCGTTGACGCTCGCGTGGCTGTCGGAGCCCACGCCCCATGCGCCGCCGTGGCTGCGCCACTTGGCGAAATCGAAGATGCCGTCGCCCAGGTTCGCCTCGGTCGTCGGGCACAGGCCCGCGACCGCGCCGCTCTTCGCGGCGTATTCGTATTCGGCGTCGTTCATGTGCGTCGCGTGCACGAGGCACCAGCGCGCATCGACCGGCGCATGGTCGAGCAGCCACTCGACGGGGCGCAGGCCGCTCCATTCGACGCAGTCGTCCACTTCCTTCGTCTGCTCGGCGATGTGGATGTGGATCGGCGCCGTGCGGTCGATGGCTTCGAGCCCCGCGACCGCATCGCGCAGCGCCTCGGGCGGCACGGCGCGCAGCGAGTGCGGCGCCAGGCCCAGGCGCGCGCCCTGCGCATCGCACGCGGGCTTGAGCGCTTCGAGCAGGCGCAGCATCGATTCGGTCGAGCGCACGAAGCGGCGCTGGCCTTCGTTGGGCGGCTGGTCGCCGAAACCGCTGGTCTGGTAGAGCACCGGCAGCAGCGTGAAGCCGATGCCGGTCTTTTTCGCGGCGCGCAGCAGCGCGAGGCTCAGCGTCGCGTCGTCGGCATAGGGGCGGCCGTCGGCGTCGTGGTGCACGTACTGGAATTCGCACACGCTCGTGTAGCCCGCCTCGAGCATCTCGGCATAGAGCCAGGTCGCGATCGCTTCCATGTGCTGCGGGCCCAGGCGCGCGGCGAAGCGGTACATCAGCGTGCGCCAGCTCCAGAAGCTGTCGTGCTGCTCGGCGCGGTGCTCGGTGAGGCCGGCGAAGGCGCGCTGGAAAGCATGCGAGTGCAGGTTGGGCATCCCGGGGATCACGGGGCCGTTCGCCACCTGCGCGCCTGCCGATGGCTGCGCGGCGGTCTGCACTTGCGTGAGCTGGCCGGCGTCGCTCCATGTAAGCAGCACATTCTTCGCCCAGCCCGCAGGCAGCAGCGCATCGGCTGCGAAAAGCGTGCGCGTCATGCTGCGTTTTCCAATGCAATGCGCCCTTGGCGCACCGCGGTGCGCAACGGACGTTGACCGAACCAGTACGCGAGCTCGGCCGCATCGCGCACATTCCACAGCACGAAGTTCGCGGGCATGCCTTCGGCGATCGCGCCGTGCGTGGCTGCGAGGCCCAGCGCGCGCGCCGCATGCAGCGTGACGCCGGCCAGCGCCTCGGGCACCGTCAGGCGGAACAGCGTGCATGCCATGTTCACCATCAGCAGCAGGCTCAGCGTCGGCGAGGTGCCGGGGTTGTGGTCGGTGGACACGGCCATCGGCACGCCCGCGGCGCGCAGCGCCTCGATGGGCGGCAGGTGCGTATCGCGCAGCGTGTAGTAGGCGCCGGGCAGCAGCACGGCCACGGTGCCCGACTGGCGCATCGCCGCGATACCCTCGGCCGAGAGGTGCTCGATGTGGTCGCACGACAGCGCCCCGTAGCGCGCGGCGAGCGCGGCACCGCCCATGTTCGAGAGCTGCTCGGCATGCAGCTTCACCGGCAGGCCCAGCGCCTTCGCGGCCTGGAAGACCTGTTCGGTTTCCGCGAGCGAAAAGGCAATGCGTTCGCAGAACACGTCCACCGCGTCGACGAGGCCTTCGGCCGCGAGCGCGGGCAGCATCTCGCGGCACACGAGGTCGACGTACTCGCCGCTGCGGTTCGCGTATTCGGGCGGCAGTGCGTGCGCGCCGAGGAAGGTGGTGCGCACGGTGACGCCATACGCGTCGCCGAGGCGCCGCGCGACCCGTAGTTGCTTTCGCTCATGTTCGAGCGAGAGGCCGTAGCCCGACTTGATCTCGATGGCGCAGACGCCATCGGCCAGCAGCTGTTCGAGGCGCGGTGCGGCCTGCGCGAAGAGCGTGTCTTCATCGGCCTCGCGCGTGGCGCGCACCGACGAGACGATGCCGCCGCCCGCCTTCGCCACTTCTTCGTAGGTCGCGCCCGCGAGCCGCATCGCGAATTCGTTCGCGCGCTGGCCGCCGTAGACCAGGTGCGTGTGGCAATCGACGAGGCCGGGCGTGACGAGCGCATCGCCGCCGTCGTGCGCAGAAAGCTCCGCGAACTCGGCGGGCAACGCGTTGCGTGCGCCGACCCAGCGGATCGTGCCTTCCGCAACCACGATGGCGGCTTCGGTGCCGGCATCGGTCGCCAGGCGCAGGCCAGTCCAGAGGCCGTCGGCCGATGGGTATTCGTTGGCAGGTTTCATCATCTTGTTCTTTCTGCAGATTACGCCGGCACGATGCGGACCGCCACCAGCCGCGCGTCTTCGCTCTCTGGCGCCGCTTGCCACGCCAGCGGCGCGTCGGCCCAGTGCAGGCCCTCGCCCTCCGTGCACGCCTGGTCGTTCACACGCCATGCGCCGCGCAGGGCCAGCAGCACGCCGTGCGGTGCAGCCTCGATGGTCGATGCGTGGTCCAGCACCTGCACGTCGGCGCGCCACTGGCCGTGGCGCGTCATCACGTTGAAGTCGTTCGACGCACCGCCCAGCAGCGTGCAGTCGATCGCATCGTCGCCGCTGAAGGCGAACGGCCGGTGCGGCACATCGAGCCGGTGTTCCACGCGCCCGTCGTGCGTGAAGAGCCGCACCCCATCGCCTTCGAGCAGCATGATGCTGCGGTCGATGCCCGCGAACACCGAGAATGGCCCCGCCGCCGCGATGGTCGCGATGCTCACGCGCCAGCCGAAGCGCTCGAGCCCCGCGCCCTGCGGCCAGCTCGCGATCTCCTGCGTGGTGCCGCCGCCGTTCTTCCACGGCATGGCGGGCAGCGTGGCGCGCGAAAAACGTTGCACGCTCATCGCATCAACCCGCCTTGCCGCAGCTTCTGCTCGAAGTGCCGCAGCACCAGCGTCATCGTCCCGGTCAGCACGAAGTACACGAGCGCGATCGCCAGGTACACCTCCAGCGACCGGTACGACACGCTGATGATCTTCTGCCCCTCGTGCATCACGTCGTGGATCGTCAGGAGCGACACCAGCGCCGAGTTCTTGATGAGCGCGATGAACTCGTTGCCCAGCGGCGGAATCATCCGCACCACCGCCTGCGGCAGCACGATCTGGCGCATCGCCACGCCGGGCGTCATGCCGAGCGATTGCGCGGCCATCGTCTGGCCCTTGTCGATCGACTGGATCGCGCCGCGCACGATCTCCGACACGTACGCGCCCGAGTACACGCCGAGCCCCAGCACGCCGCAAAGGAACGCGGGCAGCAGGATGCCGAAGTGCGGCAGGCCGAAGAACAGGATGAAGAGTTGCACCAGCAGCGGCGTGCCGCGGATGACGGCCACGTAGGCGGTGCACACGCCGTAGAGCCAGCGCCGCTTCGGGTTCAGCCGGCCGATGCCGACGATGAGCCCGAGCACGCAGCCCAGCGCGAGCGCGCACGCGGTGATTTCCACCGTGACGAGCGCGCCGCGCAGCAGGTCGGGCCAGCCCTGCCAGACCGGCGAGAAATCGAAATCCATCGCGCGTTACTTTTCTTTTTTACTTGGCCGTGGTGCTGAACCACTTCTTCTCGATCTGCGCGTAGGTGCCGTCCGCCTTGAGCTTCTCGATCGCACCGTTCACCGCCTTGGTGAGTTCGGGCGTGTCCTTGCGGATGGCCATGCCGTACTCCTCGGTGGTGATCTGCTCGGGCAGCACCTTCAGGCCGCCGCGCGTGCGCACGTACTGGTAGGCGGCGGGCTTGCCGGTGACGGCCGCGTCGGCCCGGCCGATGTCCACGAGGTTGAACATCTCCTGGTTCTTCTCGACTTCCATCAGCTGCACCTGCGGGTACTTTTCCTTCGTGAAGGCAACCGACTTGGTGCCCACCTGCACGCTGACCTTCTTGCCGTTGATGTCGGCCGGTGCCTTGATCGCCGTGTTGCCATCCTTCACCATCACCACGAGGCCGCCCGCGTAGTAGGGCACGGTGAAGTCGACCACCTTCTTGCGCTCGTCGGTGATGTAGATGGCCGAGACGGCCATGTCGAAGCGCTTGGAAATGAGGCCCGGAACGAGCCCCTTGAAGTCGATGTCGATCCACTCGATCTTGCGGCCCATCGCCTTGCCGACGGCTTCGACCAGCTCCACGTCGAAGCCGGTGCGCTTGCCGTTCTCCACGAACTCCATCGGCGGGAAGGTGGCATCGGTGGCCACGCGCAGCGGCTCGCCCTGCGCGTGCGCGGCGCCGGCGAAGAAACCGAAGAGAGCGAGGCCGGAGACTGCGGCGGCGGCGAGGGTGCGACGGGTGTTCATGGTGAAGGCTTTCATGGGGTTTGAAAAAGGTAGAAGCGACTGGCTAACTGGCTGACTGGACGACTGGCTACTGGAGCGCGCGCGAGATGCGCGCCGCCGTGACGACGGTCATGTGGAGCAATGCAGCTTCCATGCCCTGCACGCGCGTGATCGGCGCCATGAGCGTGATCGCGCCGCGCAGCCGCCGGCCCGTGGCCAGCACCGGCGCGCTCACGCCCCAGACGCCGGCATCGACCTCGCCCTGCGTGACGGCATGGCCCGCTTCGCGGATCGCATCGAGTTCAGTCGTGCGCTCTGCGCGACGCTGTGCGCTTTCGCCCAGGCCCTCGAGCAACGCATCGCGCTGGTCCAGCGGCATGTGCGCGAGCAGGCACTTGGCGCTCGCGCCGTCGCTGGCCGGAACGCTGCGGCCGCGGTCGAACGAGCAGCGCAGCGAATGTTCGCTGTCGATCATCTCCAGGCACACCACGCGGTCGTTCACCGCGGTGACCAGCGCCACGCTCTCGTGGCTCTGCTGCACCAGCGCGCGCATGTCGGCGCGCGCGGCCATCACGAGGTCGGAGTTGCCGTCGAAGCCGCTCGCCAGTTGCACGCTCACGGGGCCCGGCGAGTAGCGCCCGTCGGACTCCATCACGAAGCCCCAGCGGCGCAGCGTGGCGATCTGGCGGTACAGCGTGCTCTTGACGAGGCCGGTGGCCTGCGCGAGTTCGGCGGCCGTCATCGCGACCTTGCTCTGCGCCAGCACCGACAGCACGAACAGCGCGCGGTCGTTGTGGGCGGGAGCATCGGTCGGGAGCGTCATCGCAGGCAGTATCTTGCTGGCCGTTCTCACTTCCAAGCCCTGATTCCCACCGGGTGGGAATGGGCCGGATTTTTACTTCTACCTTTGTCTTACCGATTGGCGCGCCGGGGGCCCGCTCAACGCACCATCGGCAGCTTCAGGCCCTGCTTCTTGGCGGTGGCGACGGCGATGTCGTAGCCCGCATCCGCATGGCGCATCACGCCGGTGGCCGGGTCGTTCCAGAGCACACGCTCGATGCGCTTGGCGGCCGCGTCGGTGCCGTCGCACACGATCACCACGCCCGAGTGCTGCGAATAGCCCATGCCCACGCCGCCGCCGTGGTGCAGGCTGACCCAGGTGGCGCCGCCCGCGGTGTTGAGCAGTGCGTTGAGCAGCGGCCAGTCGCTCACCGCGTCGGTGCCGTCCTTCATCGCCTCGGTCTCGCGGTTCGGGCTCGCGACCGAGCCGGTATCCAGGTGGTCGCGGCCGATGACGATGGGCGCCTTCAGCTCGCCGCTCTTCACCATCTCGTTGAAGGCCAGGCCCGCGATGTGGCGCTCGCCCAGGCCCAGCCAGCAGATGCGCGCGGGCAGGCCCTGGAAGGCGATGCGCTCGCGCGCCATGTCGAGCCAGCGGTGGGTGTGGGTGTTCTCGGGGAACAGCTCCTTGATCTTGGCGTCGGTCTTGTAGATGTCTTCCGGATCGCCCGAGAGCGCGACCCAGCGGAACGGGCCCTTGCCTTCGCAAAAGAGCGGGCGGATGTAGGCGGGCACGAAGCCGGGGAAGTCGAAGGCGTTCTTCACGCCCTCGTCGAACGCGACCTGGCGGATGTTGTTGCCGTAGTCGACGGTGGGGATGCCCATGGCCTGGAAGTCGAGCATGGCCTGCACGTGCACCGCGCACGATTTCGCGGCCGCCTTCTTGAGCGCATCGTGCTGCGAGGCGTCCTTCATCGCGGCCTGCCATTGCGGCACGGTCCAGCCCGAGGGCAGGTAGCCGTTGATGAGGTCGTGCGCGGAGGTCTGGTCGGTCACCAAGTCTGGCTTGATGCCGCCGGCCTTCGCGCGCTTCACGAGCTCGGGAAGGATGTCGGCCGCATTGCCCAGCAGCGCGATCGACACCGCCTCTTTCGCATCGCAGTGCTGCTTGATGAGCTCGAACGCATGGTCGATGTCGCGCGCCTGCTTGTCGACGTAGCGCGTGCGCAGGCGAAAGTCGATGCTCGTCTGCTGACACTCGATGTTGAGCGACACCGCGCCCGCGAGCGTGGCCGCCAGCGGCTGCGCGCCGCCCATGCCGCCCAAGCCGGCCGTGAGGATCCACTTGCCCGCCAAGCTGTTGTTGTAGTGCTGGCGGCCGGCTTCCACGAAGGTTTCGAAAGTGCCCTGCACGATGCCCTGGCTGCCGATGTAGATCCAGCTGCCCGCGGTCATCTGGCCGTACATGAAGAGGCCCTGGCGATCGAGCTCGTTGAAGTGCTCCCAGTTGGCCCACTTGGGCACGAGGTTGGAGTTGGCCAGCAGCACGCGCGGCGCGTTCTCGTGCGTCTTGAACACGCCGACCGGCTTGCCCGACTGGATGAGCAGCGTCTCGTCGTCGTTCAGGTCCTTCAGCGACGCGAGGATCTGGTCGTAGCACGCCCAGTTGCGCGCGGCGCGGCCGATGCCGCCGTACACCACGAGGTCCTGCGGACGCTCGGCCACCTCGGCATCGAGGTTGTTCTGCAGCATGCGGTAAGGCGCTTCGGTGAGCCAGCTCTTGCAGTTGAGCTCGCTGCCGCGCGGGGCGCGGATCACACGCGTCGGGTCATGACGCGGGTCAGCAGCGTCGGGATTGTTGAGGGCGAATTTTTCGGGAGCGTTCATGGCGTGGTTCTCCTATCGGGCGGTGTTTACGAGTGACTGGGCAGGATGTTCAGCAGCGCGGCCGGCAGTTCGGCCTTCAGCGCCCACTGGCGCATGGCTTCGATGTCGGGGGCGAGGTAGCGGTCGCGCTCGAGGAAGGCGACGCGCTGGCGGATGCGGGCGAATTCCGCTTCGACCAGCGGCGAGCTCTTGAGCTTGCGCTTGAGCTCGATGCCTTGCGCGGCGGCCATCGCTTCGATGCCGACGACGACAGCCGTGTTGTTGACCATGTCGCCCAGGCGCCGCGCGGCGAAGGTGGCCATCGAGACGTGGTCTTCTTGATTGGCCGAGGTGGGCAGGCTGTCGACGCTGGCGGGGTGCGCGAGCGACTTGTTCTCGGAGGCGAGTGCGGCAGCCGTGACCTGCGCGATCATGAAGCCGGAGTTCAGGCCCCCATCGCGCACCAGGAACGGCGGCAGGCCCGAGAGGCCGGTGTCGAGCAGCAGCGCGATGCGGCGCTCGGCGATGGCGCCGACTTCGCTCACGGCCAGCGCAATGATGTCCGCCGCGAAGGCCACGGGCTCGGCGTGGAAGTTGCCGCCCGAGATCACCTCGCCCGTGTCGCAGAACACGAGCGGGTTGTCCGATGCGGCATTGGCTTCGATGACCAGCACGCGCGAGGCGTGCGCGAGGTTGTCCAGGCACGCGCCCATCACCTGCGGGATGCAGCGCACGGAGTACGGGTCTTGCACGCGGCCGCAGTCGGCGTGCGAGGGGACGATCTCGCTGCCTTCGAGCAGCGTGCGCACGGCGCCTGCGACGGCGATCTGGCCGGGCTGGCCGCGCGCGGCATGGATGCGCGCGTCGAAGGGCTTGATCGAGCCCTGGATCGCTTCGAGCGACAGCGCGCCCGACATCAGCGCGGCGGCGAACACATCTTCCGCGCCGAAGAGGCCGGCGAGCGCCAGCGCGGTCGACACCTGCGTGCCGTTGAGCAGCGCGAGGCCTTCCTTCGGGCCGAGCACGAAGGGTTCGAGGCCGATGCTGCGCATCGCCTCGGCGCCGCTGACCTTCTTGCCGTCGGCCAGCGTCGCTTCGCCTTCGCCGATCAGCACGCAGGCCATGTGCGCGAGCGGTGCGAGGTCGCCCGATGCGCCGACCGAGCCCTTGCACGGAATGCTCGGCGTGACGCCCGCGTTGAACAGCGCCAGCAGCGCATCGACCAGCGCGGGCCGCACGCCCGAGTGCCCGCGCGCGAGGCTCACCGCCTTGGTCGCGAGCACCATGCGCACGACCGGCGCGGCCAGCGGCTCGCCCGTGCCCACGCTGTGCGAGACGACGAGGTTGCGCTGCAGCTCGGCCAGGTGGTCGTTGCCGATGCGCGTGCTCGCGAGCTTGCCGAAGCCGGTGTTGATGCCGTAGACCACCTGGTCGTTCTCGACGATGTGGCGCACGGCCGCCTCGGCCTTCTGCATGCCGTCCAGCACCGACGGATCGAGCGCGAGCCGAACACCGCCAGCCTGGATGCGTCGCAGCATCGCAAGGTCGACCTTGCCGGGCGTGAGGGTCAAAGTGGCATCGGAGGAGTCGGTGTGATGACTTGGCATGTGAACCTGTCTATACAAGTAGTTGCGAGAGATAACGATCGTTCTGCGAGGCGAAAAAAACTAACCGAAGCTCGGGTTGCCGTCGGCCTTGAAGCGGCTGCCCAGGCTGTAGCGCGACGCGGGATGCAGGCAGCGCACCCAGGTCACGGGCGTGTTGCGCGTCCAGGTGCGGCGCGTGAGCAGCAGGCACGGGTCGGTCACTTCCATCGCGAGCCGCTCGGCCTGTTCGGCGTTGGGCAGCACGGCATCGACGACGTGTTCGATCTGGTCGAAGGGCACGTTGCGCACCAGGTATTCGCTGGGCGGCACGAGGGTGAAGTCCTGCTCGAGGTAATCGGGCACGACCTGCGGGTTGACGTAGCGCTCTTCCAGCTGCACCGGCGTGTCGTTCTCCAGGTGCAGGCAGGCGCTGTGGAACACCGAATCGCCCGCGCGCAGGTCGAGCCATGCGGCCACGTCGGGTGAGGCGGCGATGCGCTCCACGGCCAGCATCTCGCAGCGGTAGTCGTGGCCGCGCTGGCGAATTTCGCTGGCGATGTTGGCGATCTGCAGCAGCGTCGATTGCGGCTTGTTCTCCGCCACGAAGCTGCCCACGCCGGCCACGCGCACGATGCGGCCCTGCTCCACCAGTTCGCGCAGCGCGCGGTTCACCGTCATGCGCGCCATGCCGAACTGCGCGACCAGCTCGTGCTCCGAGGGCAGGCGGTGGCCGGGCGGCCAGGTGCCGTCCTGGATCTTGCGGGAGATGTGGTCCTTGACTTGCGCGTAGAGCGCGAGGGTCGGCAGGTCGCGTTTCATCGTTGTGTTCAATGCTCCGCGGCGGCCATCGACTCGGCGCGGATCTCTTCCGTGAGGCGCGCCTTGATGTCCATGAACTCGGGCGAGGTCTTGATCGTGTAGCTGCGCGGATGCGGAAAGTCCACCGCGATCTCGGTCTTGATGCGCCCCGGCCGCGCGCTGAACACCGCCACGCGGTTGGCCATGAAGATCGCCTCGTCGATGTCGTGCGTGACGAAGAGCACCGTCTTCTGCGCCGACTCCCAGATGCCGAGCAACAGCTCCTGCATCAGCACGCGCGTCTGGTTGTCCAGGGCGCCGAAGGGCTCGTCGAGCAACAGCATCTTGGGGTCGTTGGCGAGCGCGCGCGCAATGGCCGTGCGCTGCTGCATGCCGCCCGAGAGTTGCTTGGGAAAATGGTGCTCGAAACCGCGCAGGCCCACCTTGGCGATGAAGAACTCGCTGCGCTCCTTCTGGTCGGCCTCGCTCATGCCGCGCTCGCGCAGGCCGAAGCGAATGTTCTGCGCCACCGTGAGCCACGGAAAGAGCGTGTAGCTCTGGAACACCACGCCGCGGTCGGCGCCCGGGCCTTCGATGCGCTCGCCGTCGAGCAGCACCTGACCGGTGGTCGGGAAATCGAGCCCCGCCACGATGCGCAGCAGCGTCGATTTGCCGCAGCCAGACGGGCCGAGGATGGTGACGAAGTCGTTCTCCTTCACCTCGAAGTCGATGGGCAAGAGCGCCTGCGTGCTCTGGCCCTTGGTGCCGGTGAAGACGCGCGAAACGCCTTGGATGGAAAGCTGGTTCTTCACAGTGCGGCCCATGCGAACAGACGGCGATTCAACGCCTTGAAAGCGAAGTCGGACAAAAGGCCGATGACGCCGATCACGATGATCCCGAAGATGATCTGCCCGGTGTTCAGCAGCGCCTGGCTGTCCGTGATCATGTGGCCGATGCCCGAAGACGAGCCGATCAGCTCCGCGACGATCACATAGGTCCATGCCCAGCCGAGCACGAGGCGCAGCGTTTCGGCGATGCCGGGTGCCGCGCCCGGAACGAGCACGCGCGCGACGATGCCGCGGCTGTTGGCGCCCAGTGTGTAGGCCGCCTCGACGAGGTCGCGCCGCGCGCCGCCCACGGTGACGGCCACCATCAGCACGATCTGGAAGAACGAGCCGATGAAGATCACCAGCAGTTTCTGCATTTCGCCCAGGCCCGCCCAGAGAATGAGCAGCGGAATGAAGGCCGAGGCCGGCAGGTAGCGGCAGAACGAGACGAAGGGCTCGAAGAAGGCCTCGACCGTTTTCCAGGTGCCCATCGCGATGCCCAGCGGCACCGCGAACACTGCCGCCAGCAGGAAGCCGCCGAACACGCGCCACACGGTCATGCCGATGTCGCCGATGAAGCCGTATTCGGTGAAGAGCAGCCAGCCCTCCTTGACCATGGTCGGCGGGCTCGCGAGGAAGGTCGGCGAGACGAAGCCGCCGAGCGTGGCGAGCGACCACACGAGCACGAACACGACGAAGAAACCGAGCCCCAGCAGCACGCGCGCACGCGCGCCGATGGGCTCGAGCGGCGCGAACGCGCGGCGGCGCACGGGCGGCACGACAGGCTGGGAGGAAGCGGCGCCCGCCGATGCCGCGCGAGGCGGCACCTGTGGCGGCATCGCCTTACTTGACGTAGCTTGCATCGAAGGTGACTGCGTAGTCTTCAGGGGCCTTGCGGATCACGCCGGCCTCCAGAAGGATCGCCGCGGCTTCCTTCATGAAGGTGGTGAGCTCGCCCGCGAAGAACTTCTGGTTCGCGGCCTTGTCCTGCCAGCGCAGGTACGCCGACGATTTGGCGAACTGCTCGCCGCTTTGCTTGACGGCCGAGCCCATGAGCTCGTTCGACTTGGCCGGGTCGGCCTTGATCATGTCCAGCGCATCGAAGTACGACTTGGTGAGCGCGGCGGCGGCCTTGGGGTTGGCCTTGAGCCAGGTGGGCGCGCAGCCGACGGTGTCCATCACCATCGGGTAGTCGAGCGTGGTGGCCAGGATCTTGCCGGCGGCCGGGTTGGCGCGCACGGTCGAGAGGTAGGGCTCGTAGGTCATGGCGGCGTCGTTCTGGCCAGCGACGAAGGCTTGCGCCGCGGGCTGCGGCTCGAGCGAGACGACCTTCACGTCCTTCAGGCTCATGCCGTTCTTGCTGAGCATCCACGCGAGGCCGAAATACGGCGCGGTGCCGGGGGCGCTCACCCCGATGGTCTTGCCCTTCAGGTCGGCGAAGGTCTTCACGTCGTTGCGCACCGCGATGCCGTCGGCGCCGTAGGACTTGTCCATCTGGAAGATCTGCACGATGGGCACGCCGTTGGCGTTCCAGGCGACGTGCGTCTCCACGGTGGTGGCGGCGCACTGGATGGCGCCCGAGGCCAAGGCCAGGTGGCGGTCCTTCTGCGGGATCATCTTCAGTTCGACGTCCAGGCCGTTCTTCTTGAAGATGCCGGCCTTGTCGGCCAGCGAGAGCGGCGCGAAGCCGGTCCAGCCGGACATGCCGAGCGAAATCTTCGTGTCCTGGGCGGCGGCCGCGCCGGCCATGCCCGCTGCACATGCACCTGCTGCCAGCAGCGAAGCGACTTTCACAACTACCGTCTTGACCATGGGTACTCCTGGTTCCGTTTTCTTGAGAGATGGCTCGGCGATGCGCCCCGGGGGGCCGGGCTGCGCGCGCCTCGCATTGTTGCCAAGCGCCCCAACTTGTATATACAGGATAACCCGTGAGGGCCGTTCCGGTGCATTTCGTTAAGGAAGATGCACCAGATCGCTGTCTAGACAAATAGGGCGGCGGGACGGAGGTCTCCATTGCAAACCTCGTGCCACAGTCATAACCCGGTGGCTGGGGGACAATCGACCGCCCCGCCCTTCATCCCCCTTCCGACGTCCGCCTCCGCAGCCCGTGTCCTCCCTCGCACCCCACCCCCTCGACGCCCCCGGCAGCAGCACCGCACCGGCCGAAATCCTCCACGAAGTCTTCGGCTATTCGCAGTTCCGCGGCGCCCAGCAGGACATCGTCGATCACGTGGTGGGCGGCGGCGACGCGCTGGTGCTGATGCCCACGGGCGGCGGCAAGTCGCTGTGCTACCAGATCCCGGCCATCGCGCGGCAGCGCGCGGGGCGCGGCGTCGCGGTTGTGGTGTCGCCGCTGATCGCGCTGATGCACGACCAGGTCGGCGCGCTGCACGAGGCGGGGGTGAATGCGGCGTTCCTCAATTCGACGCTCGACTGGGAACAGACGCAGGACGTGGAGCGCCGCATGCTGCGCGGCGAGATCACGCTGCTCTACGCGGCGCCCGAGCGGGTGAACACGCCGCGCTTTCTCTCGCAGCTCGATTCGCTCAAGGAGCGCGGCAAGCTCTCGCTCTTTGCGATCGACGAGGCGCATTGCGTGAGCCAGTGGGGCCACGACTTCCGTCCCGAATACCGCGCGCTCACCGTGCTGCACGAGCGCTACGCGGGCGTGCCGCGCATCGCGCTCACCGCCACGGCCGATGCGCTCACGCGCGCGGACATCGTCGAGCGGCTGCAGCTGGAGGAGGCGCGCCAGTTCGTCTCCAGCTTCGACCGGCCGAACATCCGCTACACCATCGTCGAGAAGAAGGACGCGACCACGCAGCTCCTGCGCTTCATCGAGCGCGAGCACGAGGGCGATGCGGGCGTGGTCTATTGCCAGTCGCGAAAGCGCGTGGAAGACCTCGCGACGACGCTGCAGGGCGCGGGCGTCAATGCCCTGCCCTACCACGCGGGCCTGGACGCCGCGGTGCGCCAGAGGCACCAGGACCGGTTCCTGCGCGAAGAGGGCATCGTGATGGTCGCGACCATCGCCTTCGGCATGGGCATCGACAAGCCCGACGTGCGCTTCGTCGGCCACCTGGACATGCCCAAGAACATCGAGGGCTACTACCAGGAAACCGGCCGCGCGGGCCGCGACGGCGCCCCGGCCGATGCCTGGATGACCTACGGCCTGAACGACGTGGTCAACCAGCGCCGCATGATCGACGAGAGCCCGGCCGGCGAGGAATTCAAGCAGGTGATGCGCGGCAAGCTCGATGCGCTGCTCTCGCTGGCCGAGGCGAGCGATTGCCGGCGCGTGCGGCTCCTGGGTTACTTCGGCGAGAAGAGCACGCCCTGCGGCAACTGCGACAACTGCCTGAACCCGCCGCAAGTGTGGGACGGCACCGATGCCGCGCGCAAGCTGCTGAGCACCATCTACCGCGTGCAGCAGCTGAGCGGCATCAGCTTCGGCGCGGGGCACATCATGGACATCCTGCGCGGCAAGGAAACAGAGAAGGTCAAGCAGTTCGGCCACGAGCGCATCAGCACCTTCGGGCTGGGCGCGGAGTTCAGCGAGGTGCAGCTGCGCGGCGTGCTGCGCCAGCTGATCGCCACGGGCGCACTGGCGGTCGATGCGGAAGCCTTCAACACGCTGAAACTCACCGAGGGCTCGCGCGCGGTGCTCAAGGGCGAGGCGAACGTGACGCTGCGCGAATCCATCTCGTCACCCGCAGAGCGCAAGCCCCGCCGCGAGAAGGTCGCCAAGGGCGCGCCGTCGCCGGCGGCCGCCAAGCTCGACGACACCGGCAAAAAGCGCTTCGAGGCGCTCAAGGCCTGGCGCGGCGAGGTGGCCAAGGAACACAACCTGCCGGCCTATGTGATCTTCCACGACGCCACGCTGGCGTCGATCGCCGAGCGCGCACCGGCGACGCTGGAGGACCTGCAGGGCATCAGCGGCATCGGCACCAAGAAGCTCGAGGCTTATGGTGCCGAGGTGCTGCGCGTCTGCTCGGCGTTCTAGCCGGGCAGCAGCGCTTCTTCAGTTCGCCGGCGGCAGGGTGATCGGCACGGGCCGCGTGAGCAGGTCGACGAAGAGCTCGAAGAAGCGCGCGTTGTCGAAGCGCTGCACCACCGTCATCTTCTGCAGCGTCGGGCCCGCGGGCTGCGAGGCATAGCCAATGGAGCGGCCGTTGTCGGCGGCGCCCGGCTTGGCCACCACGTCGACGTAGCGCTCCACCGTCTTGGTGGCGTAGGTGGGGTCGATCAGGTAGGCCAGCGTGAGGGTGTCCCAGATGTTCTGCGTGTAGTCGGGGTTGTTCTCGAAGCCGTTCGTGCCGCTGAAGCCGAAGCCGTTGAGCTTGCGGAACACCTCGGTCACGGCCGTGGGCTTGGCTGGGTGGGCGATGCGGTCGTAGATCGGCTTGGTGAGGAACACGGTGTCGGTCACGTCCAGCGGCACGATCACCTGCGGGATCGGCAGGCGCACCACGAACTGCGCGGCATCGGGGTCGAACCACCAGTTGAATTCGGCCGTCTTGGTGGTGTTGCCCGGCACGTCGATGGCGCCGCCCATGTAGATGATCTTCTTGATCAGCGGCACGATGTCGGGGCTCTTCTTCACCGCGAGCGCGATGTTGGTGAGCGGGCCGATGGCCAGGATGGTGACCTCGTTCGGGTTGGCCTTGACCGTGTCGATGATGAAGTCGACCGCGCTCTTGCGCTGCACCAGCGTGCGGGTGGCAAAGCCGTCGGGCGAGGGCTTCAGGTCGGCGTCGGTCTTGGGCTCGGGGCCGCTCCAGGCGCCCAGGTAGCCGTCGCCGCCCGCGCCGGCGGCCATTTCGGCCTCCACGTCGGCGAAGGTGTGGTTGAGCGCGTAGTTCTCGCCCACGTACACGCCGATGCGGTCGCCTACGCCGAGCCGCTCGACCGACATCAGCGCATCGGCCACGCCCTGCTTGAGCCACTGGTTGCCCGAGACCACGCTGATGCCCATGACCTGGACCTTGCCCTGCGCTTGCAGCTGCGCGGCCATGACGCCGAGCTGGCCGTCGTCACTCATGGTGTTGTAGTCGCTGTCGATGATGATCTTTTGCGCGGGCGGCGGCGTGGCGCCGAAGCCGGGCGCGAGCCCGATGCCGCCGTTGCCGTCGCCGCCGCCACCACAACCCGCCAGTACGGCGACGACGATGAGGGTGAACACCGTCCCGATCCATTTGCGCATCTGCTTCTCCTAAGAATTTGGTTTTCAGTCGAGGCCACTGAAATACAAACGTTTGCGCAAACCTTTGCGCAAACGTTTGCCAAACTCTAAAGGGCGAAGCCCAGGCATGGCAAGGTGCTATGGCTAGGGGTTTTCCGCGGGGCCGCGCGAGACTGCGCGAAGTGGCCCCGGGCGCCTGTCGATGCCTGTCAGCCCGCAGTGGGCGGCGGATCGATCAGGCGGTTCTCGCGCAGCGGCGAGCGGTTGAAAAGGGCTGGCTGCTCCTCGGGCGCGATCTCGGCCTTGTCCAGGCCGATGCCCGGCGCGGCCTTGGCCGATGCGGCCGGCACCGGGCACGCGCCGGCGCTGCGCAGCGCGAGCGCCGCGGCCAGCCGCGCTTCGGCGGGGTCGCCCAGCTGGTGGCCGAAGTCGTCGGCCACGGTGCAATTGGCGTTGGGCGCGAAGCCGTCGCCGTAGTCGCCGAAGCCCGCCTGGTTCACGCCCTTGAACTGGATCGCGAAGTAGGTGGTGCCGCAGTTGTCCTGCGGATAGAAGCCATAAGGCTTGCCGCAGGTGGTGCCACCCACCAGGTTGACGGTGACGCCGATGCCGCGCAGGCTGTTGATCACCGACTCGCTCGCCGAGCAGGTGTCGGGGCTGGTCAGCACGGTGACGCGCGAGAGGCCGAGCGTGGGCAGCGGCTGGTTCAGGCGGCTGGTTCCGAGGAACGGCGTGAGGGCCTGCGCGAGCGTGAGGCGGAACGGGTTCTTGTCGTTGAAGCTCAGCAGCTCGAAGGTCTTGCCCGCCGTCTGGCCGGGCCCGGCCACCATGTAGGCCAGGCGGCTCGCGATGTTGAGCTGGCCGCCGCCGTTGTAGCGCATGTCCAGCACCAGGTCCTGGATGCCGCCGTTCTCCTTGAGCTTGTTCACCGCCGCGACAAGCTGCGCCTCGGAGGTGGTGATGTGGTCGTTGAACAGCAGGTAGCCCACGCGGTTGCCGGGGTCGCCGATGGTCTTGACGTTCTGCACCGGCGTGCGGGTGACGTTGGCCGCGGTGAGCTCCAGGGTGCGCGTCGCGCCGTCCTGCTCCAGCTTGAAGGTGTGCTTCTCGCCGGCCGCCTGCGGCGAGAGGCCGCGGTTGATGACGGTCGTGTTGGTGCCGTTGACGACGTCGATGCCGTCGACCTCGAGCACCCTGGCGCCGCGCGCGATTCCTTTTGCCGCAGCGTCCGAGCTAGGGTGCGGCTCGACGAAGGCCACGCGCAGTTCGCGCGGGCGGGAGCTGCGCACGAACGCGAACTCGATTCCGTACCCCGGCGAGATGCCCGCATTGGACAGCTGGCGGTACACCTCGGTGTCGTAGATGTAGTGGAAGCGGTCCTTCGCCCGGCCCGACGGCGAGGTGGTGGCCGGCGTCTTGAGCACGTTGAAGAAGGCGACGGGCGTCGCGTAGTCGGCCGCCTTGAGGGTGGCCGGCACTTCGTTGTACCAAAGGTAGGTTTCGTCGATCCAACTCCGGACCCAGGTCTTCTCGTTGTCGACGGTGCCGGCGTTGTCGGGGTAGACGGCGCCGGTTTCGGGGTTGATGCCGCGGCGCGGCGCGGCGCACAGGCCCGCGGTCTCCGAGGAAGGGGCGAAGCCGCCGCTCCCGCCGCCGCCGTCGGTGGGCGGATTGCCGGTGGCGGGTGGCAGCCCGCCGATCGGAAAGCCGCCGCCGCCTCCTCCACCCCCGCCGCCACCACCGCAACCCGCCAGCAGGCCGGCCACGAGGAGCGCCGCCGCGGCGGCCCATGCGCCGGAGCGCGGCGGACGCGCCGGACACGGTAATGGCCGCAGGTCTGTGTTGCGAAAGCCCATGGATTTCCTCCTCGTGCCCGCCCCCGCGGACACGCCCGCTTGTTGATCTTTACTGGACGAAGCCCATGCCGCGCGATTCGCGGACCTCGGGCTTGATGCGGTGCTCGGCCTCGAGTTGGTCGAGAAACTCCGCCGCCGAAAACTCGACCGCGAGGATATCGGTCTGGCGTTTCACCGCCGCGAAATCCCCCGGGCACAGCTGTGCCAATTGCGCGAGCCGGGTTTTCACTTCGCCGGTCATCAATGCCGCGTCGCCCGCGAGTGCCTCGGTCACGAACATGCGTTCGCGCTGCACGGCCGTGAGCGGCTTGAACTTGATCTTGAAGGTGAAGCGCCGCAGCGCCGCCTGGTCGAGCCGATCGAGCAGGTTGGTGGTGCAGACGAACACGCCGTTGAAGCGCTCCATGCCCTGCAGCATCTCGTTGACCTCGGTGACCTCGTAGGTGCGCTGCGCGCCGCGGCGGTCCTGCAGGAAGGAGTCGGCCTCGTCCAGCAGCAGCACGGCCTTCTCGGCCTCGGCTTCCTTGAACATGGCGGCCATGTTCTGCTCGGTCTCGCCGACGTACTTGCTCATGAGGTCGCTGGCCTGCTTGATGATCAGCGGCCGGCCCACGGCGCGCGCGATGTGCTCGGCCAGCGCGGTCTTGCCGGTGCCCGGCGCGCCGTAGAAGCACAGCGTGCCATGGCCGCGCGCCTTCAGCGCCTCGACGATGCGCGGGATCTCGAAGCGGGTCTCCACGTTGAGCATGTCCAGGTCGTAGGTGGTGACGTTGCGGCGCTCGCCGCGGCCGGTGTCCAGCGTGCCGAGGGCCATGTCGGCGTTGCGCAACTGCCGTTCGATGAGTCCCTCCACCGAGGCGTCATCGGTCTTGGCCAGGCCCGCGAAGCGCACCGCGGTGCGGATCTGCGCGGGCGTGAGGCCCTTGCGCTCGGCGAGCTTGGCGGTGAAGGCCTCGGACACCACGACGCCTTCGAGCGTCTTCTTCACGAGTTGCTCGCGCGCGCCGGGCGGCGGCGACTTGAGCTCCAGGTGGTAGGCGAAGCGGCGCCGGAACGCGGGGTCGATCTGCTCGATGCGGTTGGTGACCCAGAGCGTGGGCACGGGGTTGGCCTCCAGGATCTGGTTGACCCAGGCCTTGCCGCTCACGCTGCCGCTGGTGGGCGCGGGGATCTGCTCGGCGCGCGCCATGAACTGCGCAGCCTCGGTGCTGATGGGAGGGAACACGTCTTCGACCTCGTCGAACAGCAGTGCGGCCTGCGCGCTGCCCTTCAGGAACACCTGCGCGATCTGCAGCGAGCGGTAGCGGTCGCGGCCGCTCAGCGAGTTGCCGTCGCGGTCGGCGTATTCGACCTCGAAGAGTTCCAGGCCCGCGGCCTGCGCGACCACTTTCGCGAGCTCGGTCTTGCCCGTGCCGGGCGGGCCGTAGAGCAGCACGTTGACGCCCGGCTCCTTGCGCGCGACCGCGGCGCGCAGCAGCGTGACCAGCATCTGCGCGTCTTCTTCGACGAAGGAAAAATCGTGCGGCGTGAGCGCGCTCTTGGCCGAGGGTCGCGTGAACACGGCCATCAGTTCGTTGTGGTCGCGGTACTCGCGCATGAGCACCGGCGGGAGCTTCTCGCTGACCTTCATGAGGTCGGCGAGGTCGGTGATGTTGTGCTCGGAGATCAGGTTCTCCACGAGGCCGATGCGCTCCAGGCGCGAGCCCGCGCGCAATGCCTCGCCCACTTCGCTCGCGTTGACGCCGGCGATGTCGGCGATGGCGGCGTAGGCCTCGGGCGCGTTGTTGACCTTGAACTCGACCAGCAGCGAGCGCAGGTCGCGTTGATAACGCGCGAGCGTGCCGTAGAGCAGCAGCGCGCGCTCGGCCTTGTTGAGTTGCAGGAGCCCCGCGAGCGCATCGATGTTCTTTTCGACCAATGTCGATTGCTTGCGCAGCGCATGCGTGAGCCAGTCGCGCGTGACGGCGAGCACCGAGAGCAGGTCTTTCGGCTGGTCCTTCGCGTATTCGTCCAGGTAGAAGAAGAGCGTGCCTTCTTCATACGGCCCGCGCCACACGCCGTGGCGCTCGAGCAGCGTGCGGCCGTCGAAATTCTCGACGCCCTTCCACGCTTCGTTGCCTGCGCAGCGGCGGCCGAGGAACTCGCGCAATCGCTGCAAGACCGCGGCGGGCCACACGAGGTGGCGGCCGGTGAGCGAGAGCAATCCGTTGATATCGCGCCGCACGTTGAAGCGCGGCCCCTGCTTGGCTGCGAGCGTGAGCACGAAGTGCGAGCACATGAGCTCCAGCACCGGCGCTTCCTTCAGTCCAGGCGAAGGCAATGCCTGCCCGCGTACCGCAGCAGCCACTACATCGACACCCGCACGCTTGACCATCAGGCAACCTCCAATTGAGGAATTTCGTGGAGAGACCATAACGCAGACTTTTGGCTTCGGGAAGACGCCGAAAGGGTAAAAACCCTGATCCGGCGATTCCAGCCCACAATGCGCGCCATGGTTGGAATCGAAGAAATCCGGCGCGCCGCGGCGCGCCTCGAGGGGCAGGTGCTCAATACGCCCTGTGTGGAGTCGCGCACGCTCTCCGAAATCGTCGGTGCGCAGGTGTTCCTGAAGTTCGAGAACCTGCAGTTCACATCCTCCTTCAAGGAGCGGGGCGCGTGCAACAAGCTGGTCGATCTTTCGGAGGCGGGCACGCGCGGCGTGATCGCCATGTCGGCCGGCAACCATGCGCAGGGTGTGGCCTATCACGCGCAGCGGCTGGGCCTGCGGGCGCTGATCGTGATGCCGCGCTTCACGCCCGGCGTGAAGATCGAGCGCACCCGCGGCTTCGGCGCCGAGGTGGTGCTGCACGGCGACACGCTCGACGCGGCGCGCGCGCATGCCCTGGAGCTTGCCGGGCGCGAGGGGTTGACCTTCGTGCACCCGTACGACGACGAAGCGATCATCGCCGGCCAGGGCACGGTGGCCCTGGAGATGCTCGACGTGGTGCCGGACCTCGACACGCTGGTCGTGGCGGTCGGCGGCGGCGGGCTGATCGCCGGCATGGCGGTGGCGGCGCGCGATCGCAAGCCCGGCATCGAGATCGTCGGGGTGCAGACCACGCGCTTTCCGGGCATGGTCAACGCCATCAAGGGCACGCACCACGCGCAGGGCAAGAGCACCATCGCCGAAGGCATCGCGGTGGGCACGCCGGGCGTGCTGACGCAGGAGATCATCGCGAGCAAGGTCGACGACCTGGTGCTCGTGGACGAGGGCGATATCGAACAGGGCGTGCTGATGCTGCTCGAAATCGAGAAGACCCTGGTGGAGGGCGCGGGCGCCGCGGGCCTCGCGGCGCTGATCCGGCATCCGGAGCGCTTCAAGGGCAAGCGCGTGGGGCTGGTGCTCTCGGGCGGGAACATCGATCCGCTGCTGCTCGCGGCCATCATCGAACGCGGCATGGTGCGGGCCGGACGGCTGGCGCGGGTGCGCGTGAGCGCGCGCGATGTGCCGGGCTCGCTGGCCGAGATCACGGCGACTGTGGCCGAAGCGGGCGCTAACGTCGACGAGGTTCACCACCAGCGCGCGTTCACCATGCTGGCGGCGCAGAACGTCGACATCGAGCTGGTCCTGCAGACGCGCGGACGGGCCCACCTGGCCAGCGTGCTGACGGCCCTGAAGGACGCCGGCTTCGAGGCCGAGGAGCAACATTGAGAACGCCAGAGGGGCTCGCAACCCCCTAGACCGCTCTGCGGAGCCCCGCCGGTAAAATGCCGCCAGTTTTGTCATTTGTGTATTCGAGGTACTTCCCGATGTCCAACCCCACTCCCGTCGAGCCCGGCCACGCCGCGGCCACCGAACATGACGCCGTCGAATCGGTCGTTCACCTGATGCCGCTCGTGCTCCCGCTCGCTGGCGGCGTGCTGATGCTTTTGCTGGCGTCCATCGCTGTCTACTTGGCCTGACAGCCTGTTGGGCTGTCGTCCGCGGGCGGTGCGGCCCGCGGCGGCGCAATCTCCCTTCGCGAAACGTTTTCTCAAACGGACCTCCGCGCCCATGCAGGCTCGGCGTCCCGTTCGGAAAGACGATTTTTCAACTTAGGAGATTTCCGATGAACGCACCCACGATGAAGGGCCTCACCATTCAGGCGCCCTCATACGTCAAGAACGCGAAACTGATTGCCTGGGTGGCCGACATGGCCGCGCTGTGCAAACCCGAGTCCATCTACTGGTGCGACGGCAGCAAGGAAGAGTACGACCGCCTCTGCCAGCAGCTGGTCGACGCGGGCACCTTCAAGAAGCTCAATCCGGCCAAGCGGCCCAATTCGTTCCTCGCGGTGTCCGACCCGACCGACGTCGCGCGCGTCGAGGACCGCACCTTCATCTGCTCCAACGAAAAAGAGAGCGCCGGCCCCACCAACAACTGGATGGCCCCGGCCGAGATGCGCGCGACGCTGCAGCCGCTTTTCGACGGTTGCATGCAGGGCCGCACGATGTACGTGGTGCCGTTCAGCATGGGCCCGCTGGGCTCGCCGATCGCGCACATCGGCATCGAGCTCTCCGATTCGCCGTACGTGGCGGTCAACATGCGCATCATGACCCGCATGGGCAAGGCCGTGTACGAGGTGCTGGGCGCCGATGGCGAGTTCGTGCCCTGCGTGCACACCGTGGGCGCGCCGCTCGAGGCCGGGCAGAAGGACGTGTCCTGGCCCTGCAACAAGACCAAGTACATCGTTCACTACCCCGAGACGCGCGAGATCTGGAGCTACGGCTCGGGTTACGGCGGCAACGCGCTGCTGGGCAAGAAGTGCTTCGCGCTGCGCATCGCCTCGAACATGGGCCGCGACGAAGGCTGGCTGGCCGAGCACATGCTGATCCTGGGCGTGACGAACCCCGAGGGCAAGAAGTACCACGTGGCCGCCGCCTTCCCGAGCGCCTGCGGCAAGACGAATTTCTCGATGCTCGTGCCGCCCGCCGGCTTCGAGGGCTGGAAGGTCACGACCATCGGCGACGACATCGCCTGGATCAAGCCCGGCAAGGACGGACGCCTGTACGCGATCAACCCGGAAGCGGGTTACTTCGGCGTGGCGCCCGGCACGAACATGCTGACCAATCCGAACTGCATGGACAGCCTGAACAACGACGTGATCTTCACGAACGTGGCGCTGACCGACGACGGCGACGTGTGGTGGGAAGGCATGGAGCAGGACACCAAGACCCTGCCCGCGCACCTGACCGACTGGCAGGGCAAGGACTGGACGCCGCAGATCGCGAAGGAAACCGGCGCCAAGGCGGCGCACCCGAACTCGCGCTTCACCGTGGCCGCGACCAACAACCCGGCGCTCGACGACGCGTGGGACGATCCGAAGGGCGTGGCGATCGACGCCTTCATCTTCGGCGGCCGCCGCTCGACGACCGTGCCGCTGGTGACCGAGGCGCGCAACTGGGTCGAAGGCGTCTACATGGCGGCGACGATGGGCTCCGAGACGACCGCTGCCGCCGGCGGCCAGCAAGGCGTGGTGCGCCGCGATCCGTTCGCGATGCTGCCGTTCGCGGGCTACAACATGGCGGACTACTTCCAGCATTGGCTCAACGTCGGCAAGAAGCTCGAGGCGTCGGGTGCCAAGTTGCCGAAGATCTATACGACAAACTGGTTCCGCAAGGGCGCCGATGGCAAGTTTGTCTGGCCTGGTTACGGCGAGAACATGCGCGTGCTGAAGTGGATGATCGATCGCATCGAAGGCAAGAAGACCGAAGGTGTCGAGCACATCACCGGTGTGAGCCCGCGATATGAGGATCTCAATTGGACGGGGCTGGAATTCAGCGCTGAGCAATTCGCTACTGTGACGAGCATCGACAAGGCGGCCTGGCAGGCGGAGCTGAAGCTGCATGCGGAGTTGTTCCAGCAGCTGTCGCATCATCTGCCGAAGGAATTGCCGGAGACCAAGGCGGCGATTGAGCAGCGTTTGGCGGCCTGATAGCCCAGAAATGGACGCTCGACGGGCCTTGATTGGCCCACGCAAAAAGCCCAATGGCGTTCCATTGGGCTTTTTTATTTGAGGGGAGCTTCGAGTCGGCCGCTATCTATTGCAGCGCCTATTTACTGTGGGCTTGAAGTAAATGATTTGATTTTGAATCCACAAAGCAAAAAACCCCAGTCAATGCTGACTGGGGTTTTCTGGGCTGTAAGAGCCTGACGATGACCTACTTTCACACGGGAACCCGCACTATCATCGGCGCTGAGTCGTTTCACTGTCCTGTTCGGGATGGGAAGGAGTGGTACCAACTCGCTATGGTCATCAGGCATAAAGGGTTGTTTACCTGATCACATGATCAAGTAAACGAATTCATAGAGTTTGGAATCAGCGCGCAATTGTCTTGCGCTTGCTTGAATGTATTTTGAATGCGTCAACTTGGCATAACACCTTGATCTGATGATCAAAGTTATAGGGTCAAGCCGCACGAGCAATTAGTATCAGTTAGCTTAACGCATTACTGCGCTTCCACACCTGACCTATCAACGTCCTGGTCTTGAACGACTCTTTAGGGGGCTCAAGGCCCCGGCAGATCTCATCTTGAAACGAGTTTCCCGCTTAGATGCTTTCAGCGGTTATCTCTTCCACACTTAGCTACTCGGCAATGCCACTGGCGTGACAACCGATACACCAGAGGTGTGTCCACTCCGGTCCTCTCGTACTAGGAGCAGGCTTCCTCAAATCTGCAGCGCCCACGGAAGATAGGGACCAAACTGTCTCACGACGTTTTAAACCCAGCTCACGTACCTCTTTAAATGGCGAACAGCCATACCCTTGGGACCGGCTACAGCCCCAGGATGAGATGAGCCGACATCGAGGTGCCAAACACCGCCGTCGATATGAACTCTTGGGCGGTATCAGCCTGTTATCCCCAGAGTACCTTTTATCCGTTGAGCGATGGCCCTTCCATACAGAACCACCGGATCACTATGTCCTGCTTTCGCATCTGCTCGACTTGTCAGTCTCGCAGTTAAGCACGCTTATGCCATTGCACTATCGTCACGATGTCCGACCGTAACTAGCGTACCTTCGAACTCCTCCGTTACGCTTTGGGAGGAGACCGCCCCAGTCAAACTGCCTACCATGCACTGTCCCCGATCCAGATAATGGACCTAGGTTAGAACCTCAAACACACCAGGGTGGTATTTCAACGTTGGCTCCACAAGATCTAGCGACCCTGCTTCAAAGCCTCCCACCTATCCTACACAGATCTGTTCAAAGTCCAATACAAAGCTACAGTAAAGGTTCATGGGGTCTTTCCGTCTTTCCGCGGGGAGATTGCATCATCACAAACATTTCAACTTCGCTGAGTCTCAGGAGGAGACAGTGTGGCCATCGTTACGCCATTCGTGCAGGTCGGAACTTACCCGACAAGGAATTTCGCTACCTTAGGACCGTTATAGTTACGGCCGCCGTTTACTGGGACTTCAATCAAGAGCTTGCACCCCATCATTTAATCTTCCAGCACCGGGCAGGCGTCACACCCTATACGTCCACTTTCGTGTTTGCAGAGTGCTGTGTTTTTAATAAACAGTCGCAGCCACCGATTTTTTGCAACCCATTCATGCTTCGTTGTTCACTACACACTAATAGGGCACACCTTCTTCCGAAGTTACGGTGTCAATTTGCCGAGTTCCTTCTCCTGAGTTCTCTCAAGCGCCTTAGAATACTCATCTCGCGCACCAGTGTCGGTTTGCGGTACGGTCGTATATAGCTGAAGCTTAGTGGCTTTTCCTGGAACCTCGTTCAGTCACTTCACGGACAAGTCCGCTCGATCGTTGGCCTCGGTATATGTGCACC